>JBBRUH010000016.1:0-25715 GCA_038248005.1 Cytophagales bacterium
AGAAGATGCTGTAATAATCGCAACTTGTTGCTCAACACTCATAGGTGAATACTGTGCTTGTTTTAGTACTTCTTGGTTAATCTGACCTCTTGTGATGGTCAATTTTGTAGAAGCATCTAAATCAGAACCAAACTTAGAGAAAGCCTCTAATTCACGGAACTGAGCTTGGTCTAGTTTAAGTGTACCAGCCACTTTTTTCATAGACTTAATCTGTGCGTTACCACCTACACGAGATACAGAGATACCCACGTTAATGGCAGGACGAATACCAGAGTTAAACAAGTTCGTTTCTAAGAATATCTGTCCATCTGTAATAGAGATTACATTGGTAGGAATATAAGCTGATACGTCACCTGCCTGAGTTTCAATGATAGGAAGCGCTGTCAATGAACCACCACCTTTTATTTTTCCTTGAAGAGAAGGAGGTATGTCATTCATCTGTGAAGCTACATTATCATTGTCATTGATTTTGGCAGCACGCTCTAATAGACGACTATGCAAGTAAAATACATCACCAGGATAAGCCTCACGACCAGGAGGACGACGTAAAAGCAAAGACACTTCACGGTAGGCCACAGCTTGCTTAGACAAATCATCATATACTACAAGTGCTGGACGACCTGTATCACGGAAAAACTCACCAATGGCAGCACCTGTAAATGGGGCAAAGAATTGCATAGGTGCAGGAGTAGAGGCAGAAGCCGATACAATCACGGTATATTTCATAGCACCTGCTTTTTCTAGAGTGTTCATTATCTGAACTACAGTAGATTCTTTCTGGCCTATGGCTACATAAATACAATAAACAGGCTCGCCACTTTCATAAAACTCACGCTGATTGATGATTGTATCAATAGCTACTGCAGTTTTACCTGTTTGGCGGTCACCAATGATAAGCTCACGTTGTCCACGACCGATAGGAATCATCGCATCGATAGATTTGATACCTGTTTGGAGAGGCTCAGTTACGGGCTGTCTGTAGATAACTCCAGGCGCTTTACGCTCTAAAGGCATTTCAAATAACTCGCCTTGAATGGGTTCAGAGCGGTCAATAGGCTCACCGAGTGTATTTACTACACGTCCAATCATTCCTTCACCTACTTTGATAGAAGCAATGCTATTGGTACGTCTTACACTGTCACCTTCTTTTACTTCAGAAGATTCACCTAAGAGTACTACTCCTACGTTATCTTCTTCTAGGTTAAGTACCAAGCCTTTTAACCCATTATCAAACTCGATAAGTTCACCTGATTGAGCTTTAGTAAGACCATAGATACGAGCTACCCCGTCACCTACTTGTAGTACTGTGCCTACTTCTTCTAGTTCGGCAGCGGTTTTAAAACTAGAGAGTTGCTCTCTCAAAATTGCAGAAACCTCGTCGGGTCGGATACTTGCCATATTCTTTATTAGTTATATACCGTTTTGATGAAATTTAATTTAAGTCTTTGCAGACTGTTTTTGATAGAATTGTCAATTTGACTATTTCCTATATGTAAGATAAATCCTCCCAATAATTCTGACTTAACCTCTTCTTTTAAGATGATTGTTTTTTGAAGATTTTGGGCAAGTTTATCTTTGAGTTCTTTTTTGAGTGCATCACTGAGTGCTACAGAGGTTTCTATTCGGACGATTTGTATTCCTTTTTCTATATAATACAGCTCAATGAACTGTTTGCTCATTTCATGTAAAATAGATTCTCTATTTTTACGACTCATGATTTCAAAGATAGAAACAGTAAGTTTCTGAACTTTGCTTTCGAATAAGCCTTTGAGGATAGCCAGTTTTTTATGTCCTTTGATAATAGGATTTCGTAAAATGGCCAAAAGCTCTGGATTTTCTTCGCCTGTTTCCTTAAAAAGTATCATATCTTCATATACTTTATCAAGGGCATTCTGCTCCAGAGCAAGCTCTAGGAGTGGTTGGGCATAACGGAGGGCAACTGCTTTTTCGGACATATATACCTTTTATTAAAACCCTCATTATGAAGGCTACGAGAGTTTTATTAATTAATTTTGAGATCTTTGATTAAATCAGCAGCCAACTGTTTTTGTTTTTCAGGGCTTTCTAATTCTCTTTGTAAGATAGTTTCTGCTACTTCAATAGATAATATAGCTACTTGCTTTTTGATATCAGCAATGGCAGAGTTTTTTTCAGCTTGGATAGTACTGCGAGCATCCGCAAGCATTTTATCCACATCTTTTTGGGCTTGTACTTTAGCTTCATCTCTAGTTTCTTGTGCCAATTGATGAGCTGTTTTTAAGATTTTATCACGTTCAATACGAGCTTCGTCTAATAGCTTTTCATTGTCAGCCTTTAACCGCTCCATATCTTTGCGGGCTTTGTCAGCCTCTTGTAACGCATTGTCTATGGAGTGCTCACGGTCTTTCAAAGCATTTAAGATGGGCTTCCAAGCGTAGCGAGAAAGTACAAACAAAACTACTAGAAAGGTAACGGTCTGCCAAAATATAAGACCAAACTCAGGAGTTACCAAATTCATTATTGTATAATTTAATCAGGTGATAGATTTATTTTCTTTAGAAAGAAGAAACTATCTCCTAACGAGATAGTTTCTAAAAGACTTTTTCCGATTAGGAAACAGCGATTACAAGACAAATTACAACACCAAATAGAGCAACACCTTCAATCAAGGCAGCTGCAATAATCATTACCCCTTGGATACGTGCTGTAGATTCTGGCTGACGAGCAATGGCATCCATCGCACGACCACCAATCTGTCCAATACCAAGACCTGCGCCTAACGCTACAAGTCCTGCTCCTACACCTGCTAGACCCATTCCTAGGTCTGCTAATAAAATTGATAATAATTCAAGTAACATAATTATTAGGGTTTATATATATATAAAATGGAAAAAGTGTTTTCTAACTATTTTTTGAACAAGTTACTCGTTATCAATCCTTTGCAAATCAATAATAAATAACTTATCTCTTTAAACTAACTTAGTGAGCCTCTTCGTGGTGATGATCTGCTACGGCTTGCCCAAAATACAGTGCAGAAAGCAAGGTAAACACATACGCTTGAAGCAAGGCTACAAATAACTCTAAGAATGTCATAGCCATAGCGAAGGCTACACTTACAGGAGCTACTATGTAAACAGCACCTTTAAACATAAATATTAAGCTAAATAAACTCAACATAATAATATGTCCAGCAGTAATGTTGGCAAACAAACGTATCATCAGAGAAACAGGCTTAATAAAGATACCTAAAAACTCCACCAACGGCATAATAGGTAAAATGGTCTTTAACCACCAAGGTACCCCAGGTGTATTAAAGATATGCCCCCAATAAGCTCTATTTCCACTAAATATGGTAATGAAGAAAGTAAATAGTGCTAAGGTAAGCGTGATAGCAATGTTGCCTGTAACGTTAGCTCCTGCTGGAAACAAACCCAACATATTGTTGAACCAAATAAAGAAAAAGATGGTCAATAAATAAGGTAAGAAACGCTCGTACTTAGGCCCAATAGCACCTTTTGCGATATCATCTCTTACAAATACGATGATAGGTTCAAAGAAAGACTGCATGCCTCTAGGAGCTTTCCCTGCGTTTTTACTATAACCTTTTGCCACTTGAAAAAATACAATCATCAACAAAATTACACTTAAAAGTAAGGAAGCTACATTTTTGGTGATAGAAATATCATAAAGGGCTTCACCTGACTCAAGATGAAACTTACTGTGTTCATAATGATAAGTATTCATAGCAGTTTTTACCTCTGTTGCATGTACTTTGGTTTTTTCTCCCTTTTCTTCTTTTTCAATCTCTATCTCTTTGCCATGATGGATATCAGAAGACATAAATATGTCTAAACCATTAGGTGTATAAAGAATTACAGGAAGAGGAAGTGTATAATGAGTCTCTCCTATGATGGCAAACTCCCATTCGTGTGCATCAGCAATGTGGTGCATGATGGTTTCGCCTGGATTGAACTTTTCTTCTTTTTTTGGGTCTTCTGTTTTTGCCTTAAGCAAAAATGGAACAAGAAAAATACCAATCAAAATTAGTAAAATTCTATTTTTAAAACGAGGTTTATAAGTGGTAAAAGTCATATTCTTACTTACTTTTTATATTGGCACGCAAGTTAGCCAACAAGTAATAAATTTCAAAAACAAAATATAATAAATAAAATATAAAAAAATTAACTACTAAAAGCCATTTCGACTCCTCTTCCCTAAATAGTAATATACTTATTAATACTATACCTAGTAATAGCCGAATTATCATTGTTGAAAAGTAATAAAGTGAAGATTTTGTTTGGTCATCTAATTGGCTATAAATGTGTATTTGACGAGAAATATATCCTAAGAAAACAAAGAAAATTAGGAAAAGCCATTTATAAGGGTGAAAAAACTGATCTTTCATCCACCAATGATCTATGCCAATCAAAATTAATATCAAAGAACTAGGAATTATTATAGGAAGCCAAGATTTCATTTGACGAAAATTATATTTTTTTGAGATGCAAAGCTAAGTGAATTATAAGATATGAGATATTTTTTCATAAAAATCTTCTATAGATTGATTTTTTTTATGATTTTAAATCCTATTTATTCAAAAAATCACTAAAAAGCTGAGTTGTCATTTATTATCATTATATAAATGACTGACAATTAACGGTTTAATCACAATAAATGAGCAGTTTATCTTTAATACTCTGCTCATTTTATTAAAATTCGACTAATTAATATTTGGGGAGACTTCTAATCAACATAATCATAGCTCCTACACAGCTAATTAAAGCCAGACAGACAGTAAATATAGGAAAACTTAATTCTAATGTCTTATCAATATAAATACCTGCCCAGACAGATAAGCCAATCAGTGCCATCATCTGAAAAGCTAATCCTGAATAACGAGTATATTGCTGTGCATTGCGATTGGCTTCGTTATGAGGTTTTTCCTTCATGGATGGTGTTTTTCGAGTTGTCTTTTGGGGAAATACTTTTTGTTGATTCGCCCATTCTTACTTCTTTGATGGGTTGACTCATATCACATTTTCCATTAAAAGTAGCTCCTGGCTCTATGATAAGTTTATTACAGGCAATGTCACCCTTGATTACGGCAGAAGGTTTGAGGGTGAGGGTTTCTACAATGTCAATTTTTCCTTCTATTTCACCAGAGATTTCGGCACTCTGTGCGAGTAGATTACCAATTAACTTAGCTGTGTCTCCAAGCACTACCCTTGATTTACTGGTGATGCTTCCTGACATCTCTCCATCCAAACGAAGTGTGCCATAAATCTCCATATCACCAGTGAGTTTTGCACCTTTACCAATGAGCGTTTGTGAAGAATTATTTACTAATTCTTCTTTATGCTGACTTTGAGGATTAGTTCCAAATATTGCCATAATTATTTATTTTTTTGAGTTTTTGATTAATTTTAGAATGGTATTTTTTAAATAAAGTATCTAAATCATTTTTAGAACGCAATTAATGTTTCGGGATTTAATACCCTGCCTTGATGCCATAATTCAAAATGAAGATGAGGTCCTGTCGTAAATTCACCTGTATTGCCTATCAGTGCGATTACTTCTCCTGATTTTACAAACTCTCCATTCTTTTTAAAAAGTTTGGAGCAGTGTTTATAGACTGAGATAAGTCCTCCTTCATGTTGCAAAGTAATGACATATCCTGTATCCTCTGTCCAAGAAGCCATTACTACAGTACCTTCGGCAGTAGCTTTAATAGGTTCGTCTTTGGGAGCTACGATATCTATTCCTAGGTGATTTTTTTTGCATCAAATTTTTCTGATACAATCCCTTTGATAGGCTTGAATAAATGAATATCCTCTAAACTACTATTACTTACTTTGGATTTATTAGAACCCAAACGTCCACTTTTCTTTTCCATCTCTTCTCTTAGCCTGAGGTCTGCTTTACTAAGGTAATCTATATTGACATCTTCGGCTGATTTGGGTTTTTCTATGGTTTTGATTGTGTCTGAGCGGTCTTTGCGTTGATAAGGATTATCAGTTTTCATATACTGCACATCTCCACCTAGTAATTTTTTAATATTAACAAGGTATTCGTTTTGTATTTCTGATTGCTGTTCAAGCGAATCTACCACCTGACGCATTTTGGTAAGGTCTTTTTTGAGACGAGTTTCACTTATATTTCCAGAAGGGGTTATCGTAAATAAACCTGCCGAAAAAAAACCCAAGAAAAAAATAGGTAAGAAAAGTACAACTGCCACCAACACTATTCTCAGAGGTGTATAAATAGCAAATCGTCGTTCAGACAGGCTATCTTCGTGGCGGATAAGTAAAGCAAACTTTTCTGTCCACCATGGGGTTGTAAAAAATTTATTGTCTAGTTTCACAGTAAAAATATTTGAAATTTTATGGAGCAATTATTTTAATAAAGAAAGTCTGATGGTAAAATCATGATTACCTTTCATATTAAGATAGACAATCTATTATCATAGATTATTGCTTATTTTAGATATTTGTTTGGTGTCTTTATCTTGTTTAGAAGATGATTTTTAGATATATTACCGTTTTTATCATCTGATTTAATTTAGAAAGATTAGTTATTAAGTATAAAAAATTTCAAATATTAACTATTATTGATGACCCAAATAACAATGAATACTATACTTTCTATGTTTTTAATCTGCCAAAGTTAATATAATTTTAAGAATTATGAGCGATATCAGGCGAGTAATGCTACTCCAAAACTTCTTTTTCCTTTTATTAGGGTTTACCATTTTAGGACTTTCTGCCTGTTCGCAGCAAAGCACTAAGTTTGTACCCCGCACTTGGCATAATGTCAATGCTAAGTACAATTCTTATTTTTTAGCAAGAGAATCTATCCAGAATGTAGAGAAAGATATATTTGATAATAGGATAGAAAACTACAATCGAATCTTAGATGTAATGCCATTTGTAGATACTACCTATCTACAAAAGCATGATACTGAGATGCAAGATTGTATCAAAAAATCGGCAAACATCAAAAACCTTCACGAAAACAGTGATTGGCTACACCCAGGTTATTTACTCATCGGCAAGGCTAGACATTACTTACGTGATTATGACAACGCCATCAAGACCTTTAAGTACATCAATACAAAGGCGGAGGACAAAGTTACTCGCAATCGCTCACTCATCGAGCTAATGCGTACCTATATCCAAGTAGAAGATTTTAAATCTGCCAAAGCTGCCATGGAAGCCATCCGTAAACGCCAACTTGAAAAAACAGAAAAAAAAGATTTTTTCTTAATGAGAGGGCATTTATTCAGAGAGCAAAATGATATAACAGAAACTGCCAAAAGCCTTGGTTCGGCAGTCAAGATTATGCCTCGTGGTGAAGAAAAAGCACGTGTTCATTTTATCCTTGGGCAAATCTACCAACAGTTAGATCGCAGCTCCCTTGCTTACGCCAATTATAAAAAAGTAATCAAAAATAATCCCTCTTATGAATTATCATTTTATGCAAGGCTATACTCTGCACAAGTCTCCGAACTGAGTGATCAAGGAGATGTCAAAAAGACAATAAGATACTTTAAACGCTTGCTGAATGATGAAAAAAATATAGACTTCAAAGATAAAATCTATTATGAAATGGCTCTCTTTGAATTAAGAAGAGATGATATGCCACAAGGTATTGTCTATCTCAACCAGTCAGTAGCCGAAAGCAAAAATCCTTTGCAAAAATCTTACTCTTACCTCAAATTGGGTGAAATTCACTATGACCCACTCAAAAAATATGAACTCGCTAAGACTTATTATGACAGTGTAATGGCAAGTCTTCCTCCCAATGTAGAGAACTACAAAAGCATAGAAAGAAGACATAAAGCCTTGACAGACTTTGTAGAGCAGCTACTGATTTACCGTACTCAAGATAGCTTGCAGAGACTTTATAGAATGGATGATGATGTAAGAGAGGCTTATATTACTAGCCAACTTACCTTAGAAGAAACCAAAAGACAAGATGAGATAGAGGCAGAAATAGAGAAACAAAGAAAACTTCAAGACCTTAGAGACCAAACTGGAAGTTCCTTGGGTGATTTGAGCAATAATCAGTGGTATTTTTATAATCCTGCAAGTGTGCAGTTTGGGCAAGAAGCTTTTATCAAACGCTTTGGTAGAAGACCTCTTGCAGATAACTGGCGACGTGCACAAGCTCTACAAGGCATTATAGAAACTACTGGAGTAGCTAGTACACAGATTGACCCTCAAATATTTAGAAAACGAGAAATCCAAAAACGAGTAGATAGAAGAAGAATAGCCATCTATGAGGCTCTGCCCAAAACAGAAGAAGACATTAAAGTCTCTAACAAACAAATAGAAGATGCTGCTTATGAACTAGGGAGAATCTATAAATTTAGATTGGATGAACCTAAAAATTCCATTCAGTATTTTGAAACCCTCTTGAGTAGATTCCCTGAGACTGCTTATAAGCCAGAGGTGCTTTATTTTTTATATCTTCTTAATAAGGATTTAAACCAAAGCAGTGCTTCTGAAAGCTATAAAACACAACTTATACAGCAGTTTCCCAACTCTATCTTTGCCAAAAGAATCATTAACCCTAACTGGGAAAAAGAAGCCCGTGAAAATGAAGCAAAAGTAAAAGCTCTTTATAAAAGTGCGTATTCACTCTATGAGACTCGCCAATATACTCAGGCACACACTCAGATAGAAAATTTACAGGCTAACTACCCCAATAATTTGATTGAAGACAAAGTAAGCTTTTTAAAAATCTTAGTAGAACTAAAAAGTACCACCAACAGAGATATTATCAAGCAAGATTTAGAAGATTTTACCAAAAAATATCCAAGTAGTGAACTTAATGAGCGTGCATCGGGCTTACTAAGCAAAATAAAGTAATAAGACAAGTGTAGAAATACTTTCTTTTTGTATTTTTGTACTTCTATTTAATGTAATCCTATTTACTATGAAACTCAAATTAATCAAAGGCAAATATTTTCGTGGCATCTTAGGCTTATGGATATTGTTTGGAGCAAGCATTATAGGCATTTGGCTTTATTTTAAAGCCCTCGAAAATGACTTTCTTGGTTTATTTGGTGAAATCCCTAGCTTTGAAATTCTTGAAAACCCTCGAAACGAACTTGCCTCCGAAATATATACTGCTGATAATATCTTGATGGGTAAATACTACCGTGAAAACCGTACTCCCATTACTTATGAAGAATTGTCTCCTTATATGGTCAATGCCCTAGTAGCTGCTGAAGACATCCGTTTTGAAGAGCATTCGGGTGTGGATTTCTGGGCTATTCTAAGAGCCATAACTTCCTTGGGACGTGATGGTGGAGGAAGTACAATCACTCAACAGCTTGCCAAAAACCTCTACCGTACACGCGGAGAAGCAAGTGAAGGCTCTTTACACGACTTTCCTATACTGGGCATATTGGTCATCAAGACAAAAGAATGGCTCACTGCTGTCAAAATAGAGCAACGCTATACCAAGCAAGAAATCATAGAAATGTATCTCAATACTGTGGCTTTTGGTCATAATGCCTTCGGAATACATACCGCAGCAAAAGCATTCTTTGATAAACACCCGAGCCAACTCAACGGACAGGAAGCTGCTGTATTAGTAGGTGTACTTAAAGCACCCACCTATTATAGCCCTATTCTTAACCCTGAAAACTCTCGCAATAGACGAAATACAGTGCTTGAACAAATGGAAAAATATGGCTATTTGACAGATGTTCAGTGTAATTTTTTTAAGAAACAACCCATAGCAGTTCGTTATGGTGTAGTGCAATCTGTGGGTGGTGTTGCTCCTTATTTTAGAGTAGAAGCTCAGAAATATCTAGAAAAATGGGCAGAAGAAAATGGCTATGACTTATACAGTGATGGCTTGCGTATTTATACTTCTATTGATTCTAGAATGCAAAAATATGCCGAAGAAGCAGTTCACGAACATTTGATTTCTTTCCAAGCAAGATTTTATAGCCGTTGGAAAGGTCGTAACCCTTGGGTAGATTCTTGGAACAAAGAAATCCCTGGATTTATAGAGAATGAAGCCCGCAAAAGTACTAGGTATAAATGGCTTTCCAAAAAATACAACGGTGATAAGACCAAAATCATGGAAAACATGAATACCCCTACCAAAATGAGGGTATATTCTATGAAAGGAGATAGAGTAGGAGAAAGAGACACTACTATGACTCCTATGGATTCTATCCGATATTATAAGCACTTCTTACAAGCAGGTTTTATGGTGATGGAGCCTCAGACTGGGTTTATCAAAGCTTGGGTAGGAGGCAATAATTTTAAGCATTTTCAGTATGATCACGTTTTCCAATCTAAGCGTCAGCCTGGTTCTACTTTTAAGCCTATTTTATATGCTGCTGCACTAGACCAAGGTTACACACCCTGTTATAAGCTTCAAGATACACAGGTTTGCTTCCCTGGTCCTTGGTGTCCACGCAATGCTAACCTAGGATATAGTGGTGCTTGGCTTACACTGAAACAAGGATTGGCTACTTCTACCAACTCCATCGCTGCTGGGCTGATGAAAAAACTTGGACCACGAATTGTCATAGAATATGCACGAGACTTAGGAATTACAAGTCCTATAGATACTACAGCTACGATTTGCTTAGGAACAAGTGATGTATCTGTTTTTGAGTTATTAGGAGCTTACTCTACCTTTGCGAATCAAGGCAATCACACTGAGCCTACTTTTATCACTCGTATAGAAGATAGATATGGCAATGTGATTAAAGAATTTGTGCCAAAAGTACGCCGAGCCATTAGTGAAGAACTTGCCTATCAAATGCTAGACATGATGCAAGGTACTACTCAATCAGGAGGTACTGCAGTATATATACACGGATATGGCAAAGGCGAAAACAATGTAGGTTGGCACAATGAAGTAGCAGCCAAAACAGGAACAACACAAAATAACTCAGATGCTTGGTTTATGGGCGTGGTACCCAACTTAGCGGCGGGTGTTTGGGTAGGTGGAGATACTCGTGCTACTCGTTTTGAAAGCATTGGGGATGGACAAGGGGCTGTACTTGCTTTGCCTGTATGGGGTAAATTCTTTGAAAAACTCTATGCTGACCCCGAACTACGGGTCAAATATCCTAAAGGTGCTTTTGACCGACCTGATGACCTCACAATAGAACTTAACTGTGCCAAAATGGAAGTAAAACGACAAGAAATACTAAAAGTGAATTAGAAATCTTTGATAATAAATAGAAATAACACAAGCACTCGCTTGTGTTATTTTTGCTTTAGAGCATTGATAATATTCTTGATTTATTGCTGTTAAGAAATGGCTAATAAGTCTTCATTTTAGAATATATTTTTGATTTAGCTATTTCGATATTAATGACTTTTTTTGAAGTATCTAATAAAGCTGTTACTTCTTGATTTTCAATGATTTACATCAATTTTTCATTTGGGAATCTTGGAATGATAAGCTAATATAAAAGCTTTTCGTAAGCAATTTCCTATGTGTCTATAAAAAAGCTAAAGTGTTAGTAGTTTGTATGTAACAACTCTAATCTATAAACTATAAATTTTTGGACTCGAGTTGCTAGTCTCGGAATGACTGGAAATAACCTCTCATTCCTTTATTAACCTCTCAACCTTAAGTCAGGCTTCTATATTACATAAAAGTTTGTTTTAAATACTTTATTCTATTACTTCACCTGTAATGTATAGCGTAATGCGAGGCTGCTCAGTACTATTGGTGATGACTGTGATGGCTTTGTTAAATTTTCCAGCATCAGCTGCATTATATTGAGCCTTGATAGTACCTGTTTTGCCAGGCATAATAGGTTCTTGGGTATAAGTAGGGGTAGTACATCCACAAGAAGGCTTCACTTCTGAGATAATTAGAGGTGCTTTTCCAGTATTTTTGATTTCAAAAGTAGTAGAAACAGGTACATTTTGAGGGATTTGCTTAAAATCATGACTTGTTTTTTTCCAAGTTGCTTGTGGCCCAACAGCACTACCATTTGATTGAGGCTGAAAATTTTGTGCTTTTATGCCCACAAAGCTGATAAGTAGGAAGCTTAAGATTAATATGAATTGCTTTGACATTTCAATAGTTTTTAATAATAATAAAATTTATACTTTATTGAGTTATAGAAATTTAACGCCGAAATAAATACTGAAGTTAAAAAAGAAGGGTTAATGTAACGTTAATGTTTTAGCACTATTTAGGGCTAAAAAGTAATTCAAAAGATGAAAAATATTGATTTATAGACTGTTTAAAGGCATTAACCTACAGTTAATTTCTTTTGAATCTATTGATTATATCTATCAAACTAGCATTTACATATCTTCTTCATTTGGTGAATCTTGGTTTATATTTTAATTTTAGTGCTTCCTTCACTAAGTAAGAGATTGGTTATAAGTTATTGGTTATTAGTCTATAATATTGTGGTGATGAATGTTTTACCAATACTAAATGAGTACTTTATTTTGAAAGCTTTACTAAGAACTGAAAAAGCAGTAACTTTGCAATTAAATAATCTAATCATCCCTCAAAAAAATAAAAATAACATGGCAACTAATCGTACTTATACTATGGTAAAGCCTGATGCTGTAGCAGCAGGTAATACAGGTGCAATTATTAAAATGATTGAAGAAGCAGGTTTTAGAATCCTAGCGATGAAAATGACTCAAATGACTCCTGATACAGCAGGTAAATTTTATGAAGTCCATAAAGAGCGTCCTTTCTATAAAGACCTTTGTTCTTATATGTCTTCTGGTCCAATTGTGCCTATGATTTTAGAAAAAGACAATGCAGTAGAAGATTTTCGCAAGCTAATCGGTGCTACTAATCCTGCAGATGCTGCTCCGGGTACTATCCGTAAATTATTTGCAAAGTCTATCGAAGCAAATGCCATTCACGGTTCTGATTCAGATGAAAATGCAGCCATAGAAGGTGCATTCTTCTTCCCAGAAGTATAGCAGAACTAATATAGACTTTAGAATTTTATAAAGCCTACATTTTCAAATAAGTGATGTAGGCTTTTTTGTAGGATAGAAATTTGAAACTTATCACTCATATCTTCCTAAGGTTTTCGTATCCAGTCAGTGGGGTTTAGTTTTTTACTGCCTTTCCAGACCTGAAATTGTAAGATGCTTGCTCCTTTACTGTCTGTAAACACTTCTGCAAACTCTTCGCCTTTATTAATCCAATCTCCTACTTTTACAATAAGATGGTCTATCTTGGCATAGACCGTAAAATAATCACCGTGCTGAAGCATCAGAACTTGTCCGCCCATTCCAGGGATGGTCGCAATGGTAGAAACTTCCCCTTCAAAAACTGCTTTTACACCTTGATTTGAACCAGTCTGAATCTCAATACCTGCATTATCAATCATTACATTCTTGAGTACTGGGTGTTTTTGTTTACCAAAATAGCTCGCAATAAATCCTTTATTGACAGGTGCAGGCATTCTTCCCTTATTTTTTGTAAAGGATTGGCCAAGTTCTTTGGTATCTACAGTTGATTTTTTTTGGCGAGGGCGAGTAGGTCTTGTAGCAGTATTTGTATTTTGTTCTTTGACTAAGTCACCTACCAGTTTATCTAAATTATTAAGCTTATTTTGACTTTCTTTAAGTTCTTGTTTGAGTGTTTTCTCTTTTTTTGAAAGTGAAACCAGTAACTTATCTTTTTCTTCTTTAAGGGCTTTAAGCGTATTAATTTCAGGTTTCTTTTCTTCTAATAATTTTAGTTTCTCTTCGGCTATTTTCTTAGCAAGCGTTTCTTTTTCAATGAGTTGAGTCTGTGTATCTCTGATGTGTTGCACTTGATTTCGGCGTGCTTCGGTGTATTGCTGTAAGTATTTTGTACGGCGATAAAGCTCATAAAAACTATCCGAAGCAAAGATAAAACTTAGCTTATGCAAATTGTGTTGTGAGCGTGCTGTTGCATAAATCATCTGAGCATATTCTTTTCTGAGTTGTACTAGTTTTTCTTCTAGTTTTTGGATGGCATCTTGGATTTCTGTCAAGTGGCTTTGGAGACTATCCACCTCTTGCTCGAGTGTTTGGATAAGCTGGCTTTGTACTTGGATTTGCATCTTGATGAAGCTTAGTTCATTAAGACTGACTTCACGGCGAGTTTTGATTTGAGAAAGCACTTCTCTTTTTTCTTTTACTTCTTGTAGTCTTGTTTTGCGTTCTTTCTCTATCTGTTTGGGTTTATACTGAGCAGAGGTATAGACCAAGCCTAGCCACCCTATCAAGATAAGAGTAGCTAAAAATAACCAAGATTGATATGTATTAAAAACTATTTTCACAAAAGAGAAACTTTTATATTTAGACTCAAAACTAGCATTTTTTTTTTGATTTAAGAACCAAAAACATATTTCAATCTCAAGATAGGATGAAAGAATCAGTTAAAATTTATTTCCTCTAATTTTTTATCCAAGTATTTAAAATCTCTAAACCTAATTTTCTAAACCTAATCTAGTAGGTTATTGGTTTAATATCTATGCGTTTAATGTATAAATGGCTCAAGCAAAGTTATTCTCTTTTTAGGATTCTGAGTTTAGATGTAGTTTCAGGTGTAGTTGCCGTAGCTTATCTTTGGTCAGAGGTCTTACAAATCAAGATAGAGTTATCTATTTATGTGGCATTGGGGCTTGCTGTGTGGCTGATTTATACCTTAGACCACCTCTTAGATGCTTATAAGATTCCTCATACTGCACATACTCAAAGGCATCGCTTTCATCAAAAATACTTATTAGCCTTGAGTATCACCTGGATACTGGGGGCAGCGTGTGGCTTTTGGATAGCACTTCAGCTACCTATTCGCTTGTGGGTGGGCGGAGTGGTGATGTTGGGTTTAGTTGCACTGCATTTTTTGTTGAATTTTTGGTTCAATATATCTAAAAAACAACTCATCTGGCAAAAAGAAACTAGAATAGCCATTTTTTATAGTTTAGGTGTGGCACTAGGCCCACTTAGCGAAGTTCAGTATTTTGCATATCCACTCATTTTTTGGATGCTTTTGATGATATTTGGCTTGGCTTGGCTTAATTTATTATTGATTTCTTTGTATGAATCTGAGATTGATTTCAAAGATTTACATGATTCCACAGCCCAAAGGCTAGGACAAGCATCTCTTGAAATCATCTTAGCACGGCTCTCTTGGTTAATAGGTGTTTTTTGGCTTTTGGGAGTGTATCTATTTTTTCACGGGTTATGGGTTTCTTGGATATTGTTAGGGTTGATGTGGTTTACATTGGAGCAAGTAAGGCATTCACCTAATTACTTCAGGGTAGGAGAGCGGTATAGAGCTTGGAGCGATTTTGTGTTTTTATATCCTTATTTTTTATATATACTAATATTATATGGCACAAGGTTTTGATAGATTGGCGGGTTTTTATGATGGGATGATGCACTTTATGCTTGGTGGGGTAGTAAAAGACTCTCAGAGGTGTTTTTTAGATAAATTACCTCCTCAGCCTAGCATTTTTATCATAGGAGGAGGAACGGGCTGGATTTTAAAAGAAATTTGGAATATCCGCCCAAAAGCTTTGATTACCTATCTTGAGATTTCTCCCAAAATGCTTGCCCAGACCCAAAAAAATATTCCTAAAGATAAAATTTCTCAAATTACACTTTGCTTAGGAGATGAAAGTCAAATTCCTTTTTCTAAAAGTTTTGACGCTGTCTGTAGCTTCTTTTTTATAGATCTATTTACTTCACCCAAAGCTGAAACTATTACTCAAAGATTCTTGAATTGTCTTAAACCTTATGGTATTTTGCTTTATGCTGATTTTGAGGCAGAGGGGAAGAATAGGAAATGGCGAAAACACTTGATTCGTTTGATGTACCTAGTTTGTGGCTTATTTTGTAAGCTAGAAAACAAATTTTATTGGAATTATACGAGTGTTTTGACAAAAAATCATTTTTGCTTAAAAGATAGCAAGGTGTTTTTTTATGGATTGGTGCGAGCTAGTTTGTATGTGATTGAGTTATGAATTATCTGATAATGAGTGTTTTAATAGTAAAAATAAGAGATTGGAAATTAATTACTTAATCTCCAATCTCTTAATAATTGAAATTGATTATTCCTTTTTACCTTCTTCTGATTTCATCTCCACAATGATATGGAGAGTATTTTTAAGGTACGCATCTTTAATATCTTTATAACTACCTTCTGTTACGGCACTTTGCTCTAAGAGTTTGGCACGAGTTTCAGCTTTTTTCTTATATTCTTCACTTTCTACACGTCTTTTTTCGAGGTTAAGTGAGATTTTAGCACGCTCTTGTAGCTCACGAGATTCTTCTATATAGCTCATTAAATCTTTAAGAGATGGGTCTGTTTGCAGACGTTTTTCATAAGATTTTTTGAGCTTGTTAACCAAGCTAGGAGTTACTTGATTGACAGCCGTAAAACGAGCCGATTTAATCTCATCCCAAGCAAGTGCATTGGGTTGGGCACTTTCGCCTACTTTATCTCTTCCATAAATAGAAGGCATCTGAATATCTGGAATTACCCCTTGATGTTGTGTGCTACTTCCAGTGATTCTATAAAATTTAGAAAGTGTAAGATTTAATTGCCCCAAATCTTCATCAGAATCACGTACATATCGGTTGAGGTCTATTTGACTTTGTACAGTTCCCTTGCCAAAAGTTTGCTCACCGATGATGAGTCCACGCTTGTAGTCTTGAATAGCACCCGCAAAAATCTCAGAAGCCGAAGCACTGAATGAATTAACCATCACTGCAAGTGGGCCTTCATAGACCAAGAGAGGGTTTTCATCAGAGCTTACATCTATATCACCTTTGGTATCTCTTACCTGCACTACAGGGCCTGTTTTGATAAACAAGCCAGTAAGGTCTATGGCTTCTTGCAAAGCACCTCCACCATTGTATCTTAGGTCTATGACTAAGGCATCCATACCCTCTGCTTCTAGTTCTTGGATGAGTTTTTTGGTGTCATTAGTAGTGCCTTTATAGTCAGGTTTACGTTGGCGATACTCTTCAAAATTGATATAAAAAGAAGGAATAGTAATCACACCTATTTTGAGTGTTTTGCCTTTTTCAGTGATTTCATACATTTTCTTAGAGGCAGATTGGTCTTCTATATTAATTTTATCACGCACAAGTCGCACTATTTTAGGCGGCTCATTTGTTCCTGCACTAGCAGAGATAATTTGAAGACGTACTACTGAGCCTTTTTCACCACGGATAAGAGCCACTACATCATCTATACGCCATCCGATTACGTCTTTAACCTCTCCATCATCTCCTTGTGCTACTCCTATGATTTTATCATTGGCATTAAGTTCTTTATTTCTAAAAGCTGGTCCACCAGGCATGATTTCAGTAATAACAGTATGATCACTTTGGGTTTGTAATCTTGCACCTATTCCTTCAAAAGACTTATTCATGTTCATTTGAAAGTTTTGAGAATTAATAGGTGAAAAATAAGCCGTATGAGGGTCATAAGTTTCAGTGAGTGAGTTCATATAGGTTTCAAATACATCTTCGCTCTTCATCTGATTAATATTTCTTTGGTAAGTCTCAAAACGAGTTTTGATGATTTCCTTTGCTTCCGCTTGCGTCTTGTCTGAGAGCATCAACCCAAGCACACTATTTTTAATTTGCTTACGCCATACATCGTCTAGCTCAGCTTTGTTTTTTGCCCAAGCTACATTTTCACGATCAGTATTTAAGTATTCATCTTTCTTAAAGTCAAACTCTTCATCACTTAATAGCATATCAATATTCTCTTTCATCCTTTCTAAGACTCTCTGCTTATAGATATTAAAGATAGTATATGCCAAATCTAGGTTGCCTTCTTGAAGCATATCATCTAGTTGAGTCTCATAAGGTGTAAATTTATTGATATCTTCATTGAAAAAATACATTCTACTATCGTCTAAATCACTTAGATATCTATTAAACATTTGCTTAGAAATATCATCAGAGAGAGGTTTTTTACTATAGTGATTGTGTATAATCAAGTTAGCCAGTAAGATTGTCTTCTTGAGATGCACCGCTTCGGGCTTCAACAAAGAAGTATCCGCCAAAGTGTAATTAAATTCAATAGCTACCTTCGTTTTTTGAGGTGCATATCCTGCTGAAAAACTCCAAAAAAGAAGTAATAAGATAGGTAAGGGGAGTATATAAAGAGCTTTTTTCATAAGAAAAGTCGTTTTTGATTTTTTTTCTGATTCGATTGGTCAAATTATCACTAATTTTTCAAAAAGTAATAATTTGATAAATGATTAACTAATAAAATAAATACTTAGTTTGATTAATGATACATTTTAGTTACATACTATTTCTTAAGTAGTATGTCTTTTTAAACGTATAAATATATAAAATGAGTTTAAATTTAATAAAATAACCATGCAAGGAGTCTATTTTATTGTAAGAATAGGATAAAAATGTAGTATAAATATTTAGTTGGATTTGTTTTATTTACCATTTTTTATACTGCTAGTATGTATAAAATGATGTGTTTTGATTGTCTTGTCATTTATGTTGCAAATATTGATAATTATTTATAAAGGTTGTTCTAATGAATTGTTAAAGAAAATATTTACAAAATACATATTTGTCCAAGATAGATGTTTTTCCTACACCAAAAAGCTATTTATTCTCGATAATTCAATAAATAATAGGTTTGTTAAAAAAATTAATAGTAAAACCCCTAATTTTTTTAAACTTTTTTTGACTTGGTTAATTTTAGGTTTAATTTTAAACCTAAAATTAATATAAGTATGAATCATTTTTTTTACATTTTCGTCCAAATCTTCATTTTTTCGCTACTTTTCCCCATCATGGTCAATGCCCAAGGGGAGCAGTTAGGCATCAGAATAGAAAATAGAGGCAATGCAAGCCTAAACCAGCCTTCTCCAGCACTAGGCGAAGATACTCAAGTGAGTCTGTGGAGTGCCAATATCAATGCTTCTATCAAAAAAAAGATAGACAAACAAAAGCTAGGACTTACTACGCTTATTCTAGGAGCTGAATACCGCTTTACTGGTTTAAACTACGACCAGTTGACGGCTCCGACCAATAATGAATTTGCAGAAAATCTTCACATGCTTCGCCTACAAATAGATTATACCAAAATCATCAAACAGAAGAAGATTTTATCAGTCTTTTTTCGCCCTGGTATTTTTACTGATTTTGAAAATTTAGACTGGAGCCATGCACGTATAGAGGGCTTGGTACTGCTAGATTATATAAAAAGTAAGGAAACTATTATAGGCTTTGGGGTAGGCAGAAGTGCTGGTTTTGGGCGTGTCCTTGTGTTACCTGTTTTTCATTATCTATATCGCTCACCTAAGTTTATCGCTGATATTTTGCTGCCTTCTAGAGTGGATATAGGCTGGATTAAAAATAAGTGGTATATGGGCTTTAATGCAAGTGTCACAGGCAATCAATTTCAGTTAGGAAACCTTCAAAATGGATTTGCAGGCAGTGATAGAATAGGAGTTTCTGACCTTACCTTAGGCCCTGTACTTAGATATAATACAGGCAAAAAAGCATATTTTTTGTTAGAAGGAGGAATGACTGGTTTACGCCGTTGGGAGTTTAGAAATGATGACCTTGACAAAGACGAGCGGTTTATCCAAGAGTTTGACCCTAAAGTTACTTGGTTTCTGAGAACTGGTTTTGTCATAAGACACTAAGTAAGAGATTAGTTATTAGCTTTTAATATTCTGATAATGAGTGATTTATGTAAAAAAATAATTGCTTTATTTTTTTTACTAATAAGTTACTAAGTAAAATGCTAAAATAAACTAATCATTATGAGTAATTAAAACACTCATTATCAATTTATTACAAACTTATAATTCATAACTTATAACTCATTTCTTTCTTAGTGCTTTTTTTCAGATAAAAAGTAAGATGTTTTGATAATTATTGTGTAATTTAACCATATAGAAAAGGCAAATTTATAAGAAACCATTTTTCTTATAAATTTGCCTAAATGGTCGCCAAATTTAGACCTATGTACTCTATCACCTAACGAATCAATAACTATTAATTCTTTAAAATTATCTATTATGAAAAAAATACTAGTTCCCACAGATTTCTCTTCACACGCTCAAAACGCAATCAATACTGCATTTAAGTTTGCTAAAAAATATGAAGCAGAAGTAGATATTCTGCATGTTATCTCTTCTTTAGGTTCTCAATTGATTACTTCGGATGAAAGCAAAGTCAATAAAGTGCTTGAACAAACATACATTGATTCTATCCAAGAAAACACCTATGAGATGATTCAGAAATATATCAAAAGTATTTCTTTTCCCGAAGCTCAATATAAAGTAGTCATAGAAACAGGCAATATCTATCAACAAATTAAAAACTACTCTTCTGAGAATGGGATAGACCTTGTCATCATGGGGACGCATGGCACTAGAAATCTGGAGGAAATCTGGGTTGGGTCTAATACTGAAAAAGTAGTCAGAATGGCTCCTTGCCCTGTACTTTCTGTCAAATCAAATACACCTGAGTTTGATAGTTTTGACAATATTCTTTTTCCTAGTACTCTAAAAGATGGTCAAGTAGATGCACTCAAGCGAATAGGAAGATTTGCTGAAAACTATGGTGGTAAGATTCATTTATTGTATGTAAACTCCACCTTTGGATTTTTGAGTAAAGAAGAAATTATAGAAAGACAAGAGAATTTTCTTGAAAAAGCAGGTTTAAGCGATGTAACAATGCACCAAACTACCGCAAGAACCGAAGAAGCAGGAATCTTAAATATGGCAAAATATTTAAAAGTAGATTTGATTGCTTTACAAACCTCACAACGCAAAGGATTAGCTCATTTTTTCTTGGGAAGTACTGCCGAAGATGTAGTGAATCAAGCCCAAATACCCGTGCTAACTTTTGGCAACTCCAAAGAGTGATAAACACTAAAATCTAATCAATCCTTTCTAAAAAACCCTCATTCAGGTGTCTTCGCTTGAACGGTATTTATCAATATAAAAACATCACAATAATCTCTAATCCTTCCTAAAAAAACATAAGGAATATTTATAAATTTAGATAAGATAAACTTGTTAATTTTTATAATTTTTTGAACAAAAAATATAATTTTGAGATTAATTATACAGTTTACAAAGGATTTTTTCACAAAAGTAGTAGGTACGCATACTATTTTTTCGTAACTTTCCACTTTATTTTTTAACATCATAAAACTTAATTTTTGAATTATGGCAGAAGCTTATATTTACGACGCAGTTCGTACACCAAGAGGCAAAGGGAAAGCCGATGGTTCACTCCATGAAGCCCAACCCGTTCAACTTTTATCCACGCTATTAAAAGCCATCCAAGAAAGAAATAACCTCGATACTTCACTTGTAGATGACGTAATCTCTGGCTGTGTAAGCCCTGTAGGTGAGCAAGGTGCTGATATAGCCCGCACCGCAGTGCTTGAAGCTGGGTATGCAGAATCGGTAGCAGGAGTTCAATTAAACCGTTTTTGTTCATCAGGTTTAGAGGCTATCAATATTGGTTCTGCCCATGTGATGTCAGGTCAAGCAGACCTCGTAATCGCTGGCGGTATAGAATCTATGTCTAGAGTACCTATGGGCTCAGATGGTGGTGCTTTATTTACCAATCCTGATTTGATAGGTAAGCATAAAATAATTCCTCAAGGAATCTCTGCTGACTTAATCGCTACTAAATATGGTTTTTCAAGAGAAGATGCTGACCGTTTTGCGGCTGAATCTCATCGCCGTGCCAACGAAGCAACCAAAAGCGGACGTTTCCTCAAGTCTATCATCCCTGTATTAGACCAAATCGGTATGTCTTTGCTTACAGAAGATGAAGGCATCCGTCCTAGCACTACCATGGAAAGCCTTGCTGCCTTAAAGCCTGCTTTTGAAATGATGGGTTTGATGGGAGGATTAGACGCACTTGCTTTGCAAAAATATCCTGAAATAGAGAAAATTAACCACATTCACCATGCTGGTAACTCTTCTCAAATCTCTGATGGCTCAGGATTGCTTTTGATTGGTAACAAAGAAGTAGGACAAAAAGCTGGCTTAAAAGCACGTGCTCGCATCCACTCTTACGCTATCATCGGTACTGAACCTACCATTATGTTGACAGGCCCTGCACCTTCTACACGTAAACTGCTTAAGAAAAACGGCATGAATATCAGTGATATTGATATCTTTGAAGTGAACGAAGCCTTTGCAGTAGTGCCTATGCTTTATATGCAAGAACTAGGAATAGACCAGAGCATCGTGAACCCTAATGGTGGTGCAATTGCTATGGGACACCCACTAGGAGCTACAGGCGCTATCTTGATTAGTATGCTGATAGATGAGCTTGAGCGTCAAGATAAGACTCTAGGACTTGCTACGCTTTGTATTGGTGGTGGTATGGGAATCTCTACCATTGTAGAAAGAGTGTAAATAACCAGTCCTCCAACCCCCAAAGGGGGAACTTATCAAAAACTTCCTCCTTCAGGGATTGGAGGGTAAAGGGCTTCTTAAAATTAAATATAAAATAAAATAAAAATCCCGTCATCTCATGCTCAATGCTCTCCTTTAGGGGGTAGTGGGCTGCTAAGGGGCTTTAAAAATTAAATTATGATAGATTATAGTGTTGAAGACAATATAGCGATTTTAGCCTGGAACATGGAAGGCTATCCGCAGAATGTAATGAATGACCTCTCTTACGATGCATTTGTAAGCAATATGGATAAAGCCATTGCTGATGCAGAGGTAAAAGGAATCATCATTACTTCCAAAAAAGAATCTTTCTTTGCAGGTGCTGACCTTAAAATGTTGCGTCAAATGCTTACACAAGATCACAGTAAAGTGCCTGCTGCCGAAGCATTTGCAAGTGCTTTTAAATGGAATGAAGTATTTCGTAAATACGAAACTGCTGGCAAACCTATGGTAGCTGCCGTCAATGGACACGCTTTGGGCGGTGGATATGAGATATGCTTGATGTGTAATTATCGCATTGCTATCAACGATTCAAAAACTCAAATCGGATTACCAGAAGCACAAATCGGACTATTGCCAGGTGCAGGCGGTACGCAGCGTTTACCTCGTCTAATAGGTTTAGAAGCTGGAGTTCCTTTCTTGCTAGAAGGCAAAAAAGTAGATCCTCAGACTGCTCTCAAAATGGGCTTAATCAATGAAATTGCTGCTGACCAAGACAAAATGATAGCCGCAGCCAAAGAATGGCTCAAAGCAAATCCTACTGCTATTCAACCTTGGGATGAAGTTAAAAAAGGTGAAATCGTAGCACGTACATTCTACAAAGTACCAGGTGGAAATATCCAAAGCCCCAAAGGTGCTCAACTAATGCTCCCAGGTACTGCCCTTATGTGGGACAAGAGCAAAGGAAATTATCCTGCTCAACTTGCTATCATGAACTGTGTCTATGAAGGCTTACAAGTGCCTATGGATGCAGGTATCAAGATAGAATCACGCTATTTCGTAACCTTGTTACGCAATCCAGTAGCTAAAAACATGATTCGCACGCTCTTCTTTGCAATGCAAGAAGCCAACAAAGGAGGAGCAAGACCTAAAAACATAGAGAAAACCAATATCCAAAAAGTAGGTATCTTAGGTGCTGGCTTAATGGGTGCAGGTGTAGCGTATGTTACTGCTCTAAGTGGAATGCAAGTAGTTTTGAAAGATGTTTCTTTAGAAGCTGCTGAAAAAGGAAAAGATTACTCTCGTGATTTGTTCAAAAAAGGCATGTCAAGAGGAAAAGTAACTCAAGAAAAAGCAGACAAAGCTTTATCACTTATCCACCCTACAGCAGATGCTAAAGATTTGGAAGGTTGTGATTTAATCATTGAAGCCGTATTTGAAAACCGTGAACTGAAAGCCAAAGTAACCAAAGAAACAGAAGCATTTTTGACAGATACTGCAGTATTCGGTTCTAATACTTCTACTTTGCCTATCACTGGCTTGGCAGAGGCTTCTAAAAATCCTGATAACTTTATCGGAATTCACTTCTTCTCTCCTGTAGATAAAATGCCTTTGGTAGAAATCATTATGGGTGAAAAGACTACTGACTATGCCTTAGCTTTGACTATAGACTATGTCATGAAAATCCGTAAAACGCCTATCGTGGTCAATGATTCACGTGGTTTTTATACTTCTCGTTGCTTTGGTACTTACACTTCAGAAGGAATCCAAATGGTGGCTGAAGGTGTGAATCCATCTCTTGTAGAGCGTGCTGGAACGATTGCAGGGATGCCTGTAGGTTCGCTTGATGTGGCTGATGCCGTAGCGATTGACCTTGCTTACAAGGTAATGAAGCAAACTGAAGCCGACTTAGGTGTGAAGATAGAAGACCAACCTAGTGGCTCAGTGGTGAAGAAGTTTGTAGAAGAACTAGAGCGTTTTGGTAAGAAAAACAAAAAAGGATTCTATGATTATCCTGAAAATGGCAAGAAATATTTATCTCCTATTTTGGGTGAATTGTATCCACTTGCTGAAACCCAACCTACTCTAGAAGAAGCAAAAATGCGTTTACTGCACAGACAAGCCATAGAGGCTGTTCGTTGCTTAGAAGAAGGCGTGTTGCGTAACCCTACAGATGGAGATGTAGGTTCTATCTTGGCATGGGGCTTCCCTCCATACACAGGTGGTATTTTCTCTTATGTTGATATGGTAGGAGTGGCGAAGTTTGTAGCAGAATTAGATGAATTAGCTGCCAAATATGGTGAGCGTTTCAAACCTACTGACCGTCTTCGTGAGATGGCTAAAAACGGTGAAACTTTTCACGGTGTGAAGCAAACAGCAGCAGCTACTGCTTAAATAATATATTGAAGGTTTCGCTTAGTGCGAAACCTTCATTTCTATTCTGAAATTATTTCAACCTTTTTTTGTATTTTTATGAGAAGGCTTAAACTCCTCGAGTATGAAATACATTCCCCATCTGCCAACAGTCCCATTCTGGTCTAAGCGTCTTGACCCACAATAGCAAACTGGTCAGATGCGTTTCGCTCATATCTTTGACCGCATTTTTTGCATCATACAGTCGTAATTTAGCTAAGGTGCATCTCAAAATGTCGTTTTTGCCTAAAATGTAATTGAAAAACGCACTCTGTTGAGAATATTTGGTTACTATTTTTTATAAAGCGACAAAATGAGATGAGCCCTTTAGCTATTGATTAGGTTTTATTTTGGGATTTTGTTTTATATTTGAGTACAAATAGTTCGTAAAGTTTGCTCTTAGCGAGATGCTAAAAGCAGTTTGCTGTGGGTATGTAAGACGCTAAGAGCAGAGGAGTAATATAAAAGGTTGTGAATTTTTTTTATTCTGGCAAAAGTTGTATTTTTAGAAAAAATAAAACTAATTATCCATCAAATTAAAGTCATTTTAAACATTCAAAAACCCACTGCTACTTAAAAAGAAATTTCTCAATTTTAACCCTCATTGTATGAAAAAGTTATTATTTTGTTTGTTGTTTTGTTGCTTGAGTTTTATGGCTTATAGCCAACCAAATACCATCCCTCAAAACCCTAACCAAACTGACGCAAAAGGTTTGCGACAAGGTAAATGGACTATCCTTTTTGATAAAGATTGGAAGCCTATCACAGATGAAAAACAAATGGCGTTCTTTCGTACCATTGAATACAAAGACGACAAACCCGTAGGCATTGTAAAAGACTACTACAAAAATGGTATCGTACAAGGGGAAGCAACTTTTTTGGCTGACCGCCCGATAGAAGTAATGGACGGAGTGGTTATCTACTATGATACACAAGGCAAGAAAGAAACAGAAAGCACCTA
>JBBRUH010000017.1:0-25186 GCA_038248005.1 Cytophagales bacterium
AAAAAGCAGAAATCGTGGTAGCTACTCCCCCACTCGAGTCTTTACAAGATTTTTTTAAACTAAGTCAAATGCCTTATCAGTGGTCTCTTTCTGCTCAGTTAAATCTCAAAAAAGGGGAAGGCAACTTAGGAGCGTGGGTCTATGCAGCAGTATTTTCAAATAAAAGCATCCATACCAATACCAAAGATAGCTGGAGAATAGATGCCTCTGATTTGCAAGGTAATCGTACTCAAGATTTTCTTGAGCATTTAGTAGAATCTTTTTCTAGACCGCAAGAAGTAGTAGTAGATGCGTATGCAGGGCGAGGAACACTTTTTATGATTGCTGAAGCACAACACCGTATTTGCTATGGTGCAGAGAAAGATCCTGATTTGTGTAGAGCCATTTTAGAAAAATGGGAAGAACTCTCTGGTCAGAAGGCTAAAAGAATATCTTAGGAAATAGTTATCTGATTACTTCAAAAATAATCAGATAACTAAAAAACTAATCTAGTTGTTCTATTCTTTAAAAAAATAACTTATCATTTCTTGGTGATTCAATGATTTTAGTTTTTCCAACATCTTTTGGGAATAATCAAAATCTTCTAATTGTATCAGACTTTTATCAAAAAAAATAGCAAAAGGCTTTTGTTCAAATTCTATACTTTTTTGAATATAATCCATAATGGGGTCGATAAATACTAGGTAATTACTATCCATATTAATATCATAAAAATTGAAAAACAACTTTCTATCTTTTTGATACAAAATTACCTCTGGATGATAAGGAGATAAATGGATTCGTAGTTCCCTATTTCTTTCATTATATTTCATATATATAACAAATTTCTTGCATTTTTATAAACACAGATTTTTTAACATTACATACAATCCAACAAAAAGATTCTGACTTGATTTCATTTACCATCTACCATCTGCTCCACCACCACCAAAACCTCCATTTCTTCCAGGATTTTTTGGACAACCATTAAGACAATCAAAATAACGATTTATATTTCTATCCCAATGATAAAGTGCTATACACAAAGCTAAACAGCCTACTGAAATTTTTTCCTTATTACGAGTAACATAAAGACTTGTAGCCTGATATATAACTTTACGTTGTTGATTTGCATTAAGAAAATTTAGTTCAGGAATATCCAAATAAACAAAATTATAAAGCGTCTCAATCTGATTTTGTGAAGAAAGCACATAACTTGATGTTAAAGAATCTAATATTTCATTAGGTGGAGGCATTTTTAGACTTAATTCAGTAGCAGATTGAAAAGATTTATTGTTAGAGACCGTATGAATGAGGTTTTTAAAATTAGGCTCAACTAATTCTTCTTTGTTATTACAAGCCTGAATCAAGGTAAAAACAAAAATTATTATTAAGTAATTTGTGAATTTGTGAATTTGTGAATTTGTGAATTTTTCATAAAAATTTTTGTTTAAAAGTAAAATAATATTTTAACAAAAATAAAGAATTATTCTTGAATAAACAAGTTTTTACCGTTCTATTTTTAGAACTAAAATAGCTTTGTGATAGTCACCTTTCTTCCCATTCTATTAATTTATGAAGATATATCTGAAGGATAAACTGCATCTTTTTTTTTGATACTCATTTATTAGCCATACTCTTTGCTCTTTCTCTTGATTTCCTATATAATCTCACAGCTATCATCAAAGTCAATGCAAAAAGAACTAAACCAAGCAAACCCCATATCCAATCTGTAGCACTTTTTAAAACCACAACGAATACAATTCCCACCAAAAATAAGGTAGCTACTTCATTCCACATCCTTAGTTGAAATGAATTCCAACGGAAAATTCTATTTTTAAGTTGATTTAAAATCCTTTGACAAAAAAAATGATACACTAATAAGCCTAGCACAAAGCCAATTTTGACCCACATCCAGGGCTGTTGAAGATAATAAGGGTTCAAAATCAACATCGTGATGCCACTTAACAAAGTGAGTACCATGGCAGGGGTAGTGATGATTTGCCATAGTTTTTTTTCCATGATGATGAACTGTGCTTGCAGAATATCCCTCTCGTTTTCGGGGCGTTCTTCGGCTTCAGTGTGGTAGATAAAAAGGCGAATGATATAAAAAAGCCCTGCAAACCAACTGACCACAAAAATAATATGAATAGATTTGACATACAATAAAGCCATAAAATCACTAGAAATTTTAATAAAGAAACTAATAAAACAAATTTACAACACACAAAAAATGATTCTGAAATTATCTTAAGTGCTAAATTAGTGCATCTCCCAATGGGATAAAAATAATATTTCTTACAAACTTATTACTTTCTATCTATCCTATTTGTTTTATCTCTCTAAAAACGACTTAAAAGAGGACGTGTTATAATTGGTCATTCCTATATGCTTGGTAATAATTTTACCCTTGGGAGAAATAACATAAGTACGAGGAATAGAATTATGGTAATATACTTCTGGCAAAGCACTAGCTAAGAAGTAAACAGGAAAAGAATAGTTATTTTTTGCCAAAAAAGCTTCTACCTTAGCGGGGTCTTCATCTACAGTAAGCATCACAAAAATCACTTTATCTTTATCTACTTTTTGATAAAGTTGCTCTATATCAGGCATTTCTGCTAAGCAAGGTGGACACCATGTAGCCCAGAAATTAAAAAAAATAGTCTTACCCTTAAAATCTGACAATGAATATACTTTTCCTGATAAATCTTGCAGCTTTAACTCATAACTAGCTTCACCAAGTGCTATAGGCTGTGATGTATTCGGGTTAAAAATACCTGTTTGTAATATCATTCTTTGTAATACCACATGCCCTCCTGTGATATATATCAAAAATAGTATTCCTAAGAAAATAAGCCATTCTGAAACCTCTTTACGAACTTTTCTCGATAATTTAATCATTTTTTAAACTTTTTACCCTAATATTGTTACATAACCTAAGTCCTTTTGAGGTTGTTCATTGGTTTTTGGGTTTATATAATCGATAACATCTTTGCTAGAACATCATTCATCTTATTAAAATCATTAAAATATAAAAGAAGTGATTATCTGAATAATCACTCAAAAATATCAAAAACACACAACGCATTTCAAAAAATGATTCTAAATCGTAAAAGATGGTTTCGGGCTTTGCTTAGAGGACAAAGTATTAAAGCAAAAATGGCACAAACTTTTTTGGCATTTGGGTTTTCTATTGTATTGCTTCTAGCAGCTTTCGCTTGGTATTTTTACCAAGGAAATCGCCTAAACACACTTATCCAAAAATTACATGACATTGAAAGTAATCTCTTAAAAGCTGAGAGGGTTGAGCGTGATTTCTTTATATATGAAACCCGAAATCTTGATTTTTTTATTAAAGGTAAAAGTATTTTCCTTGACCAAAGAAAAAAATTCTTCAAAGATATTCGTCAAGATTTAGGGTCTCTCCAGAACTATAAAGAAATACAAGTGGAAAATGTTAAGCAAGAAAGTCAACAACTTATCAATCACCTCTCAGCACTCGACCAGAGTTTTGATAGACTTGTAAGCTTCACTCGAAAGCGTGGCTTCAAAGATATAGGTCTAGAAGGTAAAATGAGGCAACTTATTCACAAAATAGAAGAGGATAGTTCTGCCCTTGATTTAGGTAAAATCCTAACTATCAGACGGTACGAAAAAGACTTTATCATCAGAAAAGACACTCAGTACTTAGCTAAAGCTAAAATTGCCTTGCGTGATTTGGAGTCATACATACAAGAGTCTCTTAACATATCTTCCGAAAAAAAAGGGAATCTACTCAAGCAGTTAAATTTATATGAAAATACCTTTGAAGAGCTTGTAGAAACCGAAAAACAGATAGGCCTAGAAGCCAATCAAGGTCTCAAGGGTAATATCCGTACTTTATCTATCTTGGTAGATAAAGATATGGAAAGACTCTCTCAGAAAGTAATCAGTAAGGCTAGAGCTGTCCAAAGTAATTTACAATTACTAATGTATGTGCTACTTTTGCTTGCTTTTATATTAGTAATTAGTATGGGGCTTTACATTGCCCGACAGTTGGGCGAGCCGATTAGCCGACTCTCTCAAACCATTTACCAAATCATAGAGCAGGATTTCAAAGAAGGTATTGAAATTCCTCAAATAGAAACCAGAAACGAAATAGGAAGGCTTGCAAGAGATGTCAAAGTAATGTATGAAAAACTACTGACTCATAACCAAGAAATAGAAGTCCAAAGCCAAGAAATTTCCCAACAACGTGACTTATTGGTACGGCAAAATCATGATATTCTAGAAGCTCAAGAAGAAATCAGGCAGGTAAACGAAAAACTCTGGAATTGGAAAGATGAACTAGAGAAAAGAGTAGAAGAACGTACAGAAGAACTTCAAAAGACAAATGATGAACTAGATTTTTTCTTATATCGTGCCTCTCATGACCTCAAAGGACCCGTAGCTAGTCTAAAAGGGCTAATTCAACTTGCCGAACTCGAGGTAGAGAACAAAACAAATAAATTATTCCTTCAACGCTTTGATGATAATGTACATCAGCTTAATAGATTGCTAGATAAATTCTTGATGATTTTTGAGGTTCATCATGATGAACTACTTATACAGAATATTAACCTGAAAGATATTTGGCAAAATAGTTTTGAGCAACTCACAGCTTGGCATAATTTCTCTCCTAACCTATTTCAAATACAATGGGAAGGAAATGAGATATGTGCCACAGATGCTACCATACTAGAAATTATATTACTCAATCTTGCCGAAAATGCACTTCTATTTGGTAGAAATTACCCTTGTACTATTATTATTACTGCTCTTCCTAACGAACTCATTCTGTATTTTAAAGATAGGGGTGAGGGGATTCCTCCTGAGTTTTTACCTAATCGTATTTTTGAGATGTTTTTTAGAGGTTCAGAAAAGTCCGCAGGTAATGGTCTCGGGCTTTATATCGTACAAAAAGCCGTAGAAAAATTAGGTGGCACTATCAATCTTGAAAGTATATTACACAAGCAGACTATTTTCTCTATTGCTATTCCTCTTTCCCCTTTTAAAGAATAATCTATGATTTAGTTGAGTTTTTTCGGAAGTGAAGATTTATGATGCTTGGATTCAATAAATAAAGAACAATTATTAACGCTTTCAAAATAAAGTGTTCATTTAGATTGAGTAGAACCCTCATTATCAGATTCTTACAGCCTAATAATCAATAACTTATAACCAATCTCTTACTTATCAGATTCACAAACCGCTAAACATAGTTTCTTATTAGTTCTTAAATCAAAGCATAAAAAAAGAGAATCCCTGTAAGGCATCCTCTTTTTTATCAAGTCATGAGAAATCAATTAAAACTCCCATAAATTATGCTCAAATTCCATCAAATCATACTCTACTTTTTGAGATTCATACAGAATCAGTCTAGCAGTTTCGGGAGAATCAGCACCATATTCGTTGATTACCATATCTGAGATATACTCATCATCTGGGTTGGCTACCTTAGTGATTCTAGAGTTAAACAAACGCAACTCAAAAGCATCAGCTAAGGAGATATGTCGCTTAGGGTTATCAGGATTGTACCAAAAAGCACGTAAATCTTCAAATGTTCCTTTTTCTAATGATTCTTCATACGTAGTTTTAAAATATTCATAAAGATCTTTGAAGCGGAAAGTAACCAAAGATTTCTCACCAAACTCAGTATCTTTGTTAAAGCCCTGAGGCATTACGATAGTCAAAGCCTGAATATCCCAATACATACGTGAGCGACGACGATCGAAAATCAAATCTTCTTTAAGATCGATGTAATGTAACTCATTAGCACGAATTCTTACGCTATCGCCAAAGCTATCGTCATAGAACGAAGTAAGTGCGCCATAGCAAGCTTCGTGTTCCATTTCATCTTGAAAGCCGTTATTGCGAGGATCCCCTGATGGAAAATAAGGTTGTATTTTCTTAGCAGCTACTGCCTCAATAATTACTTGTACAAGTTCATTTTTGGCAGATAAAAATGGTTTATTTTGTTTCTCCAACAAATTTATACGACGCAAGATGGACTGACGATACATAATATCATCTTCTAATACGGGACGAACCGAATTTGGATTATAACCATTCGGACCAAGTTGAGCAAACGCAGAAAAATTCAAAAGGCTCACCAAAGCCATTAACACACTAACACTTATTATTTGTTTCATATTTATAAAGGGTTTATTAAAAACTGTGCCACTTAAAAAACGATTCTAAGTGGCACTTTATTACAAAGATTAATAATACAATTTTATCTTGAAAAGAATGCAAGACGAGTATTTAATGGAACTACACTTTCAACGCCTACAGTGCCAGCTCTTTGTACACTAGTGACTTTTATGCTAAAAGCATCTCCTGGCTTAGCATCAAAAGTAGTCATATTAAGTGTACCACCACTAAAAGGCTGAGCTTTTACTTGACGACCATTACGAAACTGGGTAATCTCACCAGAAACAATTCTGTAACTCGCCTCTTTCGGGAGGGTATTGAAAAAAGTTTCATCAGGTTTTGGGACTACAATAAGTGTATTTACGTTTGGTATTGGATTATCTGTATTTACCTCATTCCCATTTGCAGTTGTCAATACTATGCTTGGTGGTGGAACTTTATTTACTCTAAACTCTTGATTGCCTACAGCTTTTCCATCACTACGGACACTTAATATACAAGTACCAACCGTGGATGGAATAATAACCACATCACCTGTACGAGCCCCAGGTATTGCACGACCATTATTTACACTAAAACTTGGATTATAGGATGCTCCTAATGCAGGAACAGCAGTTTCAAGTGCATTAGGGCAATTTTGATACAATGGAAATTTAGTCGCAGATGTTACTAGAAGTGCTGGTAATACTACATTGTATTTTTTCGTAATAGTAAAGGTAGTATCCTTGCTCTTACCAAGTAGTTTTAAAGTAATCGTTCCAGTCCAAGATTGTTCTCCTTTGCCAGAGGCAGGGATACGAACTTCGCCTTCACCATCCTTCACTCGGAGAGCACTTCCATTGGCAGACATTCTTACATCAGCTTTGCTACTACTTGCTGATAAAAACATCGTTGCTATATAATCAGTACCTGCTGCTACGGTATTTGACTCGGCAGTAGCTGCTACTTTTACTTCATCAAACTTAAGGTCAGCAGTTAAATCACCTGCACCTAGTTTTTTGAGGATTTCTTGCTCATACCTGACTATCTCATTTTGTTTTTGAGTTAGTAGAGCTTGTGCAGCCACCACAGGAGTCTGGGCAAAACTTGCATTAGGAAAATCTTTTCCTCTTTGAATAGGATCACTCTTATAAAGAGGGTTGTTTGCATTGCCTACTGCCAAAAGTGGAAAATTATTACTCTTTTTGTCAAAGCCCAAATCTCCATATTCTTTGTACAAATCATCTACAAACTTGTTTAATCTGTCTCCAAGTTCATATCCTTTTCCTTTTTTGTTACCAGAACCTACCAAATAAATAGCTACTTTTTCTTCTTCTGATGGATTTTTAATTTTACCATCTAGCATTCCGCCTGACTCTTTGATCAGTTCTCGCTTGATGTTATCAATATAAGTAATCATTTCAGCAGTTTTCTTTTTAAGTTCTTCTGCTCTTTTTACGGCAGTTCTACCTTCATCAGATCCTTCTTTTCCTACTTTCTTTTTTAGTGTTTCTAATGCATTAGTGCTAGCATCACTTGCAGCTACTAAGGCATCTTCCAAACTTCTATTTAAGAAAATAAACTTATCTATGATAGTCGAACTTACTTGTAATGCTAATAACGCGGTGAGAACCAAATACATTAGGTTAATCATCCGCTGTCTAGGGGTTGCTCCTCCAGCCATTTCTTCTTTGTGTTTATGTTAAACCATTAATTAAACAAAGTATTTGCTAATTATCCTTTCATTGCTGAAAGCATACCACCATATACTTGATTCAAAGAAGTCAGATTAGTCGTAAGCTGAGAAAGTTCTTCCTTAAATTTCTGAGTATCCTTGCTCGCATTTGCTACATTTTGCATAGCTACTGCAAGGCTGCTATAAAAGTCATTCATTGCTTTTACGTGTTTGCTTGCACTACGAAGCTCTACTTCATATACTGCATTCAATTCAGTCAAGTTTTTAGTCAAACTTTGAACTTGTGCGTGGTAAGCTTTTGCGTCCTTAGAAGCATTCGCCATCTCAGTCATTGCACCTATAGTAGTAGAATAAGATTTATTCATTTCTACAATTGCATTACTAGCAAGTTTTACATTTTTGGCATATTCACTTGTAGCTACAGAAGCATCTGCAAGGTTGCCCATTTTTTCTACATTACTAGCTAAATCTTGCATTCCCTTGCCTAAGTTTTGAATCTTATCAGGAGTAATGCTATTAGCAATTTGTGCTTCGATAGCAGCTAATTTTACTGCTACTTTCTCATCACGTTCTGGCAATTGTTGTTGTGCTACAGAAGTAATAGGTGGCACTTTTGAGCCATCTTGCAATTGAGGATAAACTTTAGCCCAATCAGGACGACTTTCTTCGATATACACAGGTTCGAATACACCCAAGAAGAAGATTAAAGCTTCTGTAAGCATCCCTACCATTAAGAACTCTGTTGCACCTGGTAAGTGTAGAATTTTAAATAATGCACCAAGGATTACGACACCAGCTCCAGCACTAGTTACTTTAGGAACTACGTAGACATATGCCCACTCACGTCCAGTCATTTTCTTTTTGCTCATTTTAGTAAAAGTTAAAAGGTTAAGTAATTAAATAGTTTAAGATAAATTTTGATTATTTTTTTGCAATATATATAAATACTAGTTTTTCTGATAAACTAGAGATTATTAATTATTTTTATTTGCTAAACTCTGATCCAGATGAACGTCCTAAGTAAGTCATAGCACAACGAAAACCTATAGAAGATGAGGCAGAATCCCAGTGTTGATAAGCTCTTGTACCTGTTTCGCAATAATAAGCAATGTCTTTCCAAGAACCACCACGAATTACTCTACGGTTATTAGGGTTGCGATCATTTATGCCATTTTGAGTGATGGGTGGATCATATACAGGGTTCATATCCCATACTACAGGTACTGATGATTCATAGTGAGCATCTTGTACCCATTCTGCAACATTTCCAGCCATATCATACAATCCATAGTCATTAGGGAAGTACTGAGCTACTGGGCCAGTGTAAGCAAATCCATCATCATAATAGTTACCACGACCAGGTTTGAAGTTAGCAAGCATACAGCCTAATGTGTTACGTAAATAAGGGCTACCCCAAGGATATTTTGCCATATCACGACCACCTCTTGAAGCATATTCCCATTCAGCTTCTGTGGGCAGACGGAAACGAGGGGCTGGATAAGGCTCTTCTTTTTCTACTTGCTTATAATAATTTAAGTGCATTGTACGCCATTGGCAAAAGAAACGGGCTGATTGCCAATCTACTCCTACTACTGGAAAATCATCAAAAGCAGGGTGCATATAATAGTATTCCATCAAAGGATCTCCCATGTGGTGTGCGTAATCATATCTCCAGCGAGTGGTATCAGGGTACATTTGATTCATTACTGTGATTGAATCAGGACGTACGGGAGTTCCATTTTTTAGGAACATTATATCTAGTACTTTTGCTACATATTCTTCTGGTAATTCTTCTGTATTAGATTGTCTTCCTTCTGAGTAAGCTAATAATACATCAGTAAATAATCTATACTGATTATTAGTAATTTCAGTCTGGTCCATAAAGAATGCACTGATTGTGATTTGCTTGTTCATGTTGATACGAGAAGAAGCCACATCTTCGTCTGCTTGCCCCATGTGAAATGTGCCATTAGGAACTACTACCATTCCAGAAGGGACATATTGGGCATCATAGCTACGAGCATCATAAAAAGGGACAATTTCACCCTTAGAAGAAGATATCCGATCTTCGAGACCTTGCGCACTTTTTTTCTTAAATATCCCACAACTTTGAAATAAGAAGGAGGCGGCGACTAAGGCATAAAACACACTTTTATAACCTAAATTTACTTTATTCATAACACCAAACTTTATTTATTTATTTATTGTATTTAACGATTTATTATTTTAGGGTCTTTTTGAAGTTATTTAAATTCTAACTTTGCAAACATTATGCAAATAATTCAAAAAAAATAAATAACAGATATTTTTTTTATTTTTTAGTTACATTTTCTCTCTAAGTAGTATATACACTTTGGAGATTTCTAGTTCATAACGGAAGACATCTACTGTTTATTTCACTTTTAATAACGAAATTGTGGAGTTCTTATTAATGCAGGATATTTAGGCATACGCACTGGCAAATCATAAGAAACCATCAATTCATAAGAAGCTGTTTCTTTTGCTGCCCTTCCTGAATATACATAATCAAATCCAAAACCTAATTTAATATTGTGTTGAGTTGTAGGGCGACCAACTTTTGTAGTTTTACGAGGCATAATTACTCCTAAATATACGTTTACTGATTCTTCATTGCGATAACTTGTTCCTAACCATATTTTATTATCATACTCAAGCAAAGCACCAGCATCTACGGAAAACTCTTTCAGTTCAGAAGCTTTTACTAATACATTAGGAGTCAATAGCCATTTTTCATTGCGATCAAGATTAAATGTATATCCCCCCATTAGATAAAAACTATTCACGAGTGGGTCTCTATTAAAACCATCTCCAAAACTAAAACTAGCTTTTGTGAGATGATTTGCCGTAAAACTAAGAAAATATTTAGGATTATGATAATAAATTCCCACAGCCATATCAGGTTTTAAAATTGACTGAGTGCCATCCAAATTTATAAAGGGGTCTCCTGGATTTATCACTCTATATTTAGAAAAATCAACTACTCTTGCGTATAATCCGCCACGAACGCCAAAGGACAAACGTGATTTATTAGCCATTTCTACGTGATAGGCATAAGAAAGTTGTAGTTCTATATTGCTCAAAGGACCTAACCTATCTAGAGCAACGTTAAAACCAATTCCACTTTTATACTTGGGCAAAGCTGTATTAAAGCTAAATACTTGTGTAGAAGGAGACCCACCATCATCAAAACTTGCTTGATATCCAGCCCATTGAGACCTGTGAATAAGGGAAAACTGAGTCTCATGCTCGACTCCTGCAAACGCAGGATTAATGTATAATTTATTATATAAAAATTGTGTAAATTGAGCATCTTGTTGAGCATAGCAAGATAAGCTACTCCACAATAAAATAAAGTGAATCAGAATAAGCTTCTTCATGGTATATTTGTAAAAAATGGTTACATGTTTCAAATCATGAATGAAGATAGCAAATAATCTGATAAAACAGGAATACTTCATTAAATTTATAATAACTATTTAATATTATTAGCTAATTTAATGTATGCCTCCAACGCACCTGTCATAGAAGGAGCATTGGGTAGAGGAGCTTCGATGTCTAGTACCAAGTCTGCATCACGGACGGCATTAGAGGTAGTAGGACCAAAAGCAGCAATACGAGTTTTATTTTGCTTAAAATCAGGAAAATTTTCTAATAAAGATTGTATTCCTGATGGACTATAAAAAGCAAGAATATCATAATTTACATCCGATAAATCAGATAAATCACTTGCTACTGTACGATATAAAATCATCTCAGTAAGTCCAATACCATTTTCATTCATAAAATCAGGTAAATCTTCTTTTCTTATGTTTGAACAAGGAAAAAGATAATTTTCAATTTTATGTTTTTTGATAAGTGGAAAAAGATCTGCTACGGTTCGTTTACCTGTAAAGATTTTTCTTTTTCTCACCACAATAAACTTTTGAAGATAATTAGCAGTTTGATCTGAAACACAAAAGTATTTCATATCAGCTGGTACTTCTACACGAAGTTCTTTACACATCTCAAAGAAATGCTTTACTGCATTACGGCTTGTAAAAATGACTGCCGTATGACCTAAAATATTAATTTTTTGGCGACGGAAATCCTTAGCTGTAATTGGCTGAATCTCGATGAAAGGACGAAAATCTATCTTAATTTGATATTTTCGTGCAAGCTCACTGTACGGATTACTTTGTGTGTTTGGTTCGGGTTGAGAAACTAAAATGCTCTGTACTGGGTTTAGTCTCTCTGATGAAATTTGCATATGTAACTTACTCATTGGCACAAAAATATTAAATATTGACTTAGTCGTAAATATTGAAAACCAATAATTTTGCCCCTATTAATATGGGTACTAATTCGGCAATGCAAAGATAATAAAATAAATATAGACTTTTGAAAGTAAGTTGCTTAATTATGAGATAAACTATCACAAAAGATTGAATAATATGAAAAATTAAGGTGAGATAAAGCATGACTTGAATAAAACTATGCCCTAAAAGGTATTCAAAGCCTCCTACTAGGGTTATAATGCCTAGACCTGCAAATGTATAATAAAGACATAAAGTACGTAAATATTCAAAAAAATGTATTCTAATAGTAGTTTTGGGAATGTTGAGTAGTAATCCAAAGAAAGTTAAACCTGCATATTTCAAAAAAAACAAACTGTTTAGTCCCAAAATTAAGAGAACCTGTAACATCCACGGGTTTCTAAACCATATACTTTGACCAGAATAGAGTGAAACTCTGTCTGTAAGCCCAAAAAAGGTTTCAAAATAAATACTAAGCCAAATGCTTAACACAAATACAAAGATAAGATTGAAGTTATTTACTGGCTTGTTAATCAGATTATTATCTTTCTGAGCCAGTGAAGAAAGACTACTTCGAAAGCTAAAATAACTCCAAAAACTTTTAGGCGAATAATTTAATAATAAAGTATAACCTGCCAAACCCATCAAAAAACTAAAAATTAATACATATTTATAATTTTGTGATATTCGCTCTATGATTGGAAAGTCAGGAGCTATTTTGATTTTATTTTCTGCTTTTTGGGTTTTGACCTGCCGAAATCCGATAAAAATCTGAGGAATGGGTAATCGTTGCGTATCATCATAAAGTGTACAAAAAAAGGGTTTAGTACCATATATCTGTCCCAAGCTATCTAAGGAGTAACTTGCCCAGCCTTCCACAGGATAATAAGCGGCTAATCTTTGGTTGATAAAAAGATATGTATCTGGTAATGAATACAATACCACATCCTGATGGGCGAAAGAGGAAGGTTCTATCCATAGACCCATTGATTTTGAATTTCCATGTCTTAAAGGTATATAAGGTACATATTCTTTATATTTTTCATCATATACTTGCCAATCATCTCCCAAGGTATAGCTCAAGAGATATTCTTCAGGAAAATCTACCTTCTTCGTCTGTGCAACTACGCTCGATTCACTACTTAGCAATAGTATCAACCTAAACAGCCACAAACACATAATTACTCTTAAAAACATATATTTCATTAAAAAAATAATAGATGAATTTTAATTTCTCATCTTTTAATGATTAAAATGAGTTTTGCAAATTTCGTTTTTTAAAATCTACTTAGCAAACCAAAATGAATCTTAGCCCTATTAAAACTAAAAATTTGCTCCTGAGTTCTTCCTAATGCATAGATTAAGCGAAATGAACCAGCACTCACCGAAAAGTTTAAGCCAATTCCAACTCCTGAAGGATTATTGAACTTGCTATTGTTTTGAGTCCGTTCTTGCAAAAATCCTTGGTCATAAAACAGTAAAAAATAGGACTCTGGCTCAAAATACCACTGATATTCTATGGTACTAATGCTGTAGGCAGAGGCAAAAAATACATTTTCGTTATGCCCTCTTAAGCTCTCTAGCCCTCCTACTCTAAATAACTCATTGACAAATAAGGTCTGATTACCTATGTAGCCCCCTTGCGTTCTGAGTTTGAGTACACTTTTCTGACCTAATGAAAAAAATCTCTGAACATCTGCCTCTAAAACCACTTGTGTGCTTCTAAGCTGGATATTATTGTATAAAGAGTCAGGCACAAAAGGGTTTTTTTGAATCTTTTTGGTTCCTGTCCTAAATAAGAAACTAAGTTGTGTGCCTTGGTGAGGAAAGTTAATATCATCTAGGCTACTCCAGTCATAACCCAAACCATAAGAAAAATAGTTTATCTCGGAGACTTCAGGCAAAAAATCTAACTCTCTAAAAAGATTAGCTTCTCCTAAAGTAGATTTTCTATCTTCCAGATTTAATTTAACTCTGCCTCCATTGCCCAAGCGATAATATAATGAAAGGTTTAATAAACGATTTACAAAACTTGAATCTTGACTAAGTAGATTAAAGTTAAATGATAAATCTAAGTCAGAGCCAAATAAGATTGGATTTTCATATCGTATATTAAGTCGCTGAGTAGATATTTGTAATCTTTCCCATTTAAAGCCCAAGTACTTACCTGTATTGAGTAAATTATGTAATGATAGATTAAGTGAGCCTGTCAATAATAATGAGCGTTGGCTTTGTGGATTTTCATTGGGCAAAAATCCCAAGATACCATTCACTTCATTGGCCTTGCGTTTTTTCAAGACAAGCTTAGGGTAAGCCCTATCAAATCTAAAACTAAGGCTTGGTGCTTGAGTTAGTTTAAGATAAGGAAGAGTTTTGAGCAAATTAGGAATTTTATTTACCTTATTTTGCTCAAATAATTTCTCTGCTCTGATATGTAAAAATTTAGCTAAAAATTTATTTTTAATTGGCACATCTCCCTCTATATATAAGGTGTCAAATAATATTTCAGGCCCTGGCTCATACGCTATCTTAGCAGAGATATGATTGAGTGAATCAAGCACTAGCGAATCTAAGCGGAAGGTAGCAAAGGGATGTCCATTATTTTCTGAGTATTCTAAGATATCTTCTTGCAATGATTCTATATCAGATTGATAAAAAGGTCTATTTTGATAATACTTTTCTTTAAAATTAATTTGTTGGCTGATAAGTAGGTCAAGATTACCTCTTTCTAATTTTTTCCATTTATATATATTTCCAAGGTTAATAGATGCCTTGATAATGGAATTTGAATCTTTCCATTGAATGAGTTTGGCTTCCCAAAATCCCTCATTTTGAAAATGTAATATCATCTCCCGAACAGCTTTGCGGGCTGTATCAGCCTGTGTATATTTACTAGCAATAGAATATTTTTTAATTAATTTTTGCTCAGATTGATTTTGACCTATTATATTAAGTTCTATATCTTTTTTTTGAGCCAATAAGCTTGTACTCAAGCTCATCATTAAGACAAAAAATAGTGTATATTTGTATAGGTAGTTCATTATCTTAGTAACACTTTCAAAGTAAAGTAATCATTTAGTTTGAGTAAAATTCTCATTATCAGACTCTTCCAGTCTAATAACCAATAACATACAACTAATCTCTTACTTAGTGAATGACCTGCTCCCAATAATCAGAGCATATTTATCATTGATGATTGTTTTGGAGATTTAAATTTACAAAAACAAAACGAAATAATCTTGTCAGCACTTTATATACACATACCATTTTGTAAAAAAGCTTGTTTTTATTGTGATTTCCATTTTAGCACCAATCTAAACTTGCAATCTGAGATGGTAAAAGCCATTATCAGTGAAATTACTCTGCAAGCTCATTATCTTCTCAATTCTCCTTTAAAAAGTATTTATTTTGGTGGAGGCACTCCTTCCCTCCTGAGTGAAGAAGAGTTATCAAATATTTTAAACGCAGTTCATAAGCATTTTAAGATAAACCCTAATGCAGAAATAACTATGGAGGCTAACCCTGATGATTTTTCTAATTTGAATCTAAAAGAAATTAGAACATTAGGCATCAATCGCCTTAGTATAGGAATTCAATCTTTTCATGAGCCTCATCTTCTATTTCTCAATAGACTGCATAATGCCAAGCAAGCACAAAAAGCTATCAATGATGCAAAAGACGCTGGTTTTGACAATCTCACGATTGATTTAATTTATGGAATCCCTGCCAAAAATCATGAAATTTGGGAAAATGACCTTCAAGAAGCACTTGCTTTACAGGTTAATCATATCTCAGCTTACTGCCTGACTATTGAAGAAAAAACTGTTTTTGGCAAGTGGGTTAAGCAAAAAAAAATGATGCCTATTGATGAGACCTTTGCACACCAACAATTCAATATACTTACAGAAGCCTTAGAACATGCAGGATATGAACAATATGAAATTTCAAATTTTGCCCGAAACAAGATGTATGCTCGACATAACTCACATTACTGGACTCAAGGAGCATATCTAGGCATAGGCCCAAGTGCACATTCTTATAATGGTCAGAGTCGTCAGTTTAATATTGCTCAAAATAATTCATACCTCAAAACCATTCAAAATGGAGAAGTACCTTTTGAAAAAGAGGACTTAAGTCTTACAGATAAGGTCAATGAATATCTTATGACACATCTCCGTACTCAGTGGGGTGTAAATCTAAACTTCATCAAAGAAAAATTTGGACAGGATCTAGAAGTTCAATATCATTCTTTGATTCATCATTTAGAAAAAGAAAATTTACTCATCAAAGAAAAACAGACTATCTTTCTGACCAAAAAAGGAAAGTTCTTAGCCGATGAGATTTCTGCACAGCTCTTTATCTAAACTTATTAACGTATCATGAAAAAATTTCATTTCGAATATCTAGATAATATGTATTCATTCTCAGATGATGAAGCCATTGATATTTCTTTACCTCTTAAAGCTGGTGAAGACAACCCCAACTGCTATTATGCCGAAGTGCCTCAGTTTGAAACTATCCGCAACGGTAGTTTTGTGGGAAGTGTAGCCGAAGGAGGAGCTTGTAATTATCAAAAAATAACTATTACTCCACATGGCAATGGCACACATACAGAATGCTACGGACACATCTCAGCTGACCCACAAGCTAATTTGCAAAAATGTCTAAAAAAATTTTTATTCTTTTCACAACTTATCACAGTAAGCCCTAAATCTCTCGAAAATGGAGATCAAATCATTGATTGGGAGATGATTAGTCCTTATTTAAGTACACATATCCCAGAAGCCCTCATTATCAGAACCAGCCCTAATTCAGCCTCTAAAATGACACAAAGTTATTCTGGAACAAACCCAACTTATCTTTCTGCAGAAATTGGCACTTTTTTAGCAGAAAGAGATATTAAGCATCTATTGGTTGATTTACCCTCAGTCGATAGAGAGCAAGATGAGGGAATTTTGGAAATGCATAAGAATTTTTGGCGATTTCCTACAAACCCTCGTCAAGATTGTACCATTACAGAATTAGTTTTTATAGATAATATTGTTCTGGATGGATATTTTCTGCTAAATTTACAGATATGTAGCCTTGTAATGGATGCAAGTCCCTCAAAGCCCATTTTATATCCTTTAAAAAAATAAGCAGAGACATTAAGTGTTTAATAGCAGACAAAGAAATACTATAGTATTTCTTTGTCTGCTCAAAAATTCATATATTTGTAAAATATACAAAGCCAATTGAAGTATGCCAACTACCAATACTCCAATCACGAGTGAACAGAAAAAAGCAATATTGCTTTTGAAATCAGTGATTTTCCACTACCACGGCTTGGATAAAGAAGAAAAAGAAATCCTAGACAAGACCGCCCAAAAGTTTGATGCTTGGGAAGAGTTGAAGTGGGCTAATGAGTTTATTGCCGTTGATTATTATACGGCTTTTGAGCGTGCAAGAGAGCACCTCAACGAAATCGTAGGTAAACTCGATAAAGATACTCGTCTCTCTTATCTAAGCATGGTTTGGGAAGCCAACAATGTTAAAGGATATGTTACTGAGATGGAAGCTACTGCTATGCTCAAACTTGCAAAAGATTGGCACGTGCAGAGAGAACTAATGATGCTTGTTAGGAAGAAAAGTTAAAAAATATTTTTATGTGGATCTTAGTAAGAAATGAGTTATAAATTTGTAACAAATTAAGAATGAGAATATTGCTCAAACTAAATGAGTATTTATCTTTGAGGAGTTACATGTATAAATTTTTAAAAAGAACTTTATAAAAATACAAAAAAGCCAATCTTTTAAAAGACTGGCTTTTTTGATGATAAAACCTTATAATAGTTTTTAGACTATTTTACTTTATCTACCACTGCTTTGAAAGCTTCTGGATGATTTGCAGCCAAATCAGCCAAAACCTTACGGTTTAACTCAATATTTGACTTCTTAAGCAAATTGATAAATTGTGAATAGCTTAGACCATAATGACGAACTCCAGCATTGATTCTTTGAATCCAAAGACCACGGAAATTACGTTTCTTTTGCTTACGATCACGGTAGGCATATTGCAAACCACGCTCAATGGCATTCTTTGCAACAGTCCACACATTCTTACGACGACCAAAGTAACCTTTGGCAAGCTTCATCATTTTTTTACGGCGCTTACGAGCGGCCACTACATTGACGGAACGAGGCATGATGTTTTAACAGTTAAGATTTTCGGCGAGTTATTTAATTTTAACCTCTTTGGAGCCTCAATCAGTGAAACAATAAATAATAAAAAGGCATTAGCTCAAACGTAATAATGCTTTCACATTATTAAGGTCTGCTTTGTGTACCAAGGTAGTGTGTGTTAGTTTACGCTTGCGCTTAGTAGATTTTTTGGTAAGGATATGGCTTTTGAAAGCGTGCTTACGCTTTATTTTTCCTGTTCCTGTTATTCTAAATCTTTTTTGCGCACCAGATTTCGGTTTTATCTTAGGCATAGAAACAAAGTTATCTAGTTTTGAAAATAAGATTGCAAATATAGTCATTTTTTAAAACTAAACACAATTTGACTCTAAAAGACCTATAATAAGTTCAATATTTTTTTAGGACTTATGAGTTTTCTTCGGTAGTTTCTTTTTTTGGCTTTACTTTTTTGGTGATAGGCTTAGGTCCCATCATCAAAATCATACGTTTTCCTTCTAGTTTGGGCATTTGCTCTACTTTACCATATTCTTCTAATTCTTTGGCAAAACGCAATAACAATAACTCGCCTCTTTCCTTAAATACGATAGTACGACCTACAAAGTGTACATACGCTTTTAGTTTTGCACCATCACCTAAGAAACTTTTAGCATGGTTTAGCTTAAAATTAAAGTCATGGTCATCAGTATTAGGACCAAAACGAATCTCTTTCACAACTACTTTCTGTGCTTTGGCTTTTAACTCCTTTTGTTTTTTCTTTTGCTCATACTTAAACTTGGAGTAGTCAATCACTTTACATACGGGCGGCTTGGCATTGGGAGAAATCTCTACCAAATCCAAACCTGCATCATCTGCGATTTTACGTGCTTGCTCGATAGAATACACATCTGGCACTACATTTTCACCTACTACCCTTACTTCTCGGGCATTGATTCTTTCATTCACACGGTAAGGTTCTACGGCTCGTCCTCTAAAACCTCTTTTCTGATTATTTTTGTTGATAAATACCTCCTACTTTGATTAATAATTAAATTTCAATATAATGCTATAATAACTATAAAAGTTTCTTTTTAGTTGTGTTTCTCTAAAGAGAATCTTTATTTAAGAATAAATTTAGCTAATCCAATTTCTTGATCTTCTAAGCCTTTGTTTGCGTCAGTCATGTAGAGATGTACTACAAAATTACCTGACATTGTACGTGCTAATGCTCCTTGCTCAAACTCTAAGATTACTTTTTGGTTGGTAGGGTCTGCTGGGGCACTTAGTTCATTGCGGTATCTAGGCTTAATGGCTATCTCTCCACTTAATGGATCAAATATCTTAAAGATTAGATTTTCTGTAGGCTTAGGTGCTCTGCTAAGTTTGAAAGATACTTCTATTCTATCAGTATTTTGTGATCTGTTAGAAGCCGAAAATTTATCTCTCTTTAACTCACCTGGTATGGCTTTCATGCTTGTAGCAAAAATGGCTGTGCGATTATCCGCATTTCCTTTTGTAGCTATTAGCTCTTGTTGTAGCTTTTGATTTTCAGCAGATAAGTTATTTCTTTCTTCTGTAATGGCTCTTAATCGTTGCTCATATTCTAAGTTAGAAATCCCTGTTCCTGCAAGCAAATCATCATATTGCTTTTGCACATTATTTAATTTGGTTTGCAGTGCTTTGAGTTGTTGCTGGAGTTGTGCAACTTTTGCTTGTGAGTTACGCTCATTAGTACGAGAGTAAGCAAGTAACTTCGCAATAGAATCTCGCTGAATAGTGAGTCTATCACGCTCAAGCATGAGGTCTTCTACTTCCTTATCTAAAGCAATTGCTTTATCATTTAGTTCTCTAAATTTTTTCTCAAATCTGACAGAGTCATCTACTAAGCTATTCACTCTCCCACCTAAATTAGTAGCTAGCTCATTTTTTTCTTTATTTAAATTATAAATAAAAAAAGATGCTATGATTAAAACTACTGCAAATATCCCCACGACAATCATGAAGTTTTGAGAGCTAATGCCTGGATTTTCTTTTGTTTCAAAGTTTGCCATACGTGTTATTACTTTTTGTTATTTTAAAAAATAGTTAATTAACTGATAATTACAAATTTCGCCTTAAATTAAATAAAATTATTCAAAACGCAAAGATTCTATAGGATCAAGTTTAGAAGCTTTGTAAGCTGGGTAAAATCCTGAGACAATTCCAACCATTACACAGACGACTAATCCTGTCAAAATCCAGAGCCATGGAATCACAAAAGTGTCTGAGCCTAAGAGCCTTGATACTCCGTTTCCTATTAAAATACCGAAGAATATCCCGAAGAGTCCTCCCCACAGACAGATTACGATTGCTTCTATCAAAAACTGTTGTCTGATACGGAATGGAGTTGCACCCAATGCTTTGCGTACACCTATTTCTCTAGTACGCTCAGTAACAGAAACCATCATAATATTCATCAAACCAATAGAAGCTCCTAATAATGTAATAAAGCCTATTACGCCTCCTCCTAGTTTAAGGTATCCAGTAATACTACTTAGGCGTTCTGCTAAGGTTTCACTACGACTAATCAGAAAAGAATCTGCTGCTCCAGGAGCATCTTTTCTGATTCTACGCATCAAAATAGTAGCTTCTCCGATAGCTGTCTCAAAATCAGTGGCATCTTCTAAGAGAGTCTTGATACTATAGGTTGCATTGTCATCTCCTACTAATAGTCTCCCATTTTCAAGAGGTACAAAGATACTTCCATCTCCTGAACCACCTTGAGAGCTTCCTTTTGATTTTAATATACCTACTACTCTATATTTTCTTTCTCTGACTGTAAATACTTTATCAATGGGGCTTTGCTTATCAAAAAGTGTGGCAGCTACATTGCTTCCCAAAATAGCTACATACGTACCTTGTGCGAGTTCAAGAGTAGAAAAATCTCTCCCCTCTTCTATATCTAAGGCACTGGCAAGCAGATAATTTTCATTAATACCTGTCATATTAATATTAGGATTGGTCTTATTAGAGCCATATTTTGCTTCTGCACTTCCCGTAATTCCTACTGATACACTTACTTGTGCCCTAAATTTAAAATTTTGCTTATAAGCCGTCATATCTCTGTATTCAATAGGAGGATAGTTTTTTTGATTTTGCCCAGGACCAAATCGCCTTCCTCTTGAAGAAGGAGCTTCTATATCAAATGAATTTGCTCCTAAGTCAGCAAAACTATCATTAACTGAGGATTGGATATTATCCACAGCCGTCAGAATACCTACAAGAGCCATAATCCCAATCGCAATGATAAGTGCTGTCAGAATAGACCTTAACAAATTGGCTTGCACAGCTCGCATGCCTTCACGTACATTTTCTTGAAAATTCATATTTTTTTAGAAATTCTTAAAAAAACAAAATTAGTGAAATCTTGTGTTATTTTTTCCTTTTATTGTTTAGTAAAGAGAAATAACTTAAAATTTTTCTCTCCAAAAAACCTTTTGATAGTTTAAAGATGTTATAGGAAAACATGATAATTTAAAAATTTCCTACAATATTTTCTTATATTTGGAAGTAATTTAATAAAAAAAATTCAAAAAAAGCATCCAACCTTCAAAAATGATAATTTATGAATACAAAAAAAATAATCCTTGCTCTTGTTTTTTGCATATTTAGCTGGTCTGTGCAAGCCTCCTACATTTTACTACCTATGGATGACACTCAAAAAAATCATTTAAAGGCTTATGGAATCACTTATTGGGTATTAGAAAAAGGACAAGAAGCTGACTGGCTGCTCAACTATCGTGGTGGAAGTTTTATGTTTAAATACGCTAAAGAATTTGAAGAAGAACTCATTATTAGAGGAATAAGTTACCAAGTAATCTCTGATGCTCAATCTGCCAGTATTATTCAGCAAATTAATAGCCCTGATGTCAATATGGATGCGATGAGACTAGATAAACCACCTAAAATTGCGGTTTATTCTCCTAAATCTAAGCAACCTTGGGATGATGCTGTTACGCTTGTACTTACGTATGCAGAGATTCCCTATGAGGTTGTATTTGATGATGAAGTACTGAATGATGACCTTGCCAAATACGATTGGCTTCATCTTCATCACGAAGATTTTACTGGGCAAATGGGTAAATTTTATGCCCATTATCGCAATCACCCTTGGTATATCTCTCAAAAAAAGGAATTAGAAGAAAGTGCTCGCAAACATGGGTTTAGTAAAATATCAGAGCTTAAACTTGCTGTTGCCAAAAAAATCAGAGATTACTGCAATGCAGGAGGATTTTTATTTGCGATGTGTTCCGCCGCTGATACCTTTGATATAGCACTTGCCGCCGAAGGCTTAGATATTTGTGAAAATATGTATGATGGTGATCCCGCAGACCCTAATGCACAGAGTAAATTTGATTTTAGTAAAACTTTTGCTTTTGATAATTTCTTAATCAACCGCAATCCTTACGAGTATGAATACTCTAATATTGATAATCAACAATTTGAGCGAGGTCTAAATGAAAATAATGACTTCTTTACTTTATTTGAATTTTCGGCAAAATGGGATCCTATTCCTACTATGCTCAGTCAGTGTCATACCAATGTCATTAAAGGATTTATGGGTCAGACTACTGCCTTCAAAAAACAACTTGTAAAATCTGATGTCATTATTTTAGGAGAAACCAAAAAAATAGATGAAGCTCGCTACATACACGGCACTTCGGGCAAAGGCACTTGGACTTTTTATGGAGGACACGATCCTGAAGATTATCAGCACTTTGTAGGAGAAGACCCTACTGATCTTAATCTACACCCAACTTCGGCAGGGTATCGCTTGATTTTAAATAATATTTTATTTCCAGCAGCCCGTAAAAAGAAACAGAAGACCTAAGCTTGAGATGAGTAATGAATTATAAGTTATTCACTGATTTTTCCTAAAATATCCGAAGTTTGATAGTATCTATCTTGCTTCGGATGTTTGTTTTATGCTATTTTGGTTTTATATTGCTATTTATTATTTTAAATTCTAATATTATATCTCATGAAACTTACTCAAGATTTATATAAATCATCCTTGGCATTGCTCACAGATCTTTATCAACTTACCATGGCTTATGGCTATTGGAAAGCTGGAAAAGGAGAGCAAGAATCTGTTTTTCACCTTTTCTTTCGCAAAGCTCCTTTTCAGGGAGGCTTTACGGTAGCCTGCGGCTTAGAGATGGCTGTAGATTTATTAGAAAATTTTAGCTTAGATGAAAGTGATATACAGTACCTAGCGACACTACAAGGCAATGACGGTAAGCCATTGTTTGAGCAAGGATTCTTAGATTATCTTGCCAAAATGGAATTTACTTGTGATATTGATGCCATTCCAGAAGGCACGGTAGTGTTCCCGCATGAGCCACTTATCCGAGTGAAAGGGCCTATTATCCAAGCCCAAATCTTGGAGACTGCCTTACTCAATATCATCAATTTTCAAACGCTCATCGCTACCAAAGCTGCAAGAATGCACATTGCCACTGAGGGTGAGCAAGTGTTAGAGTTTGGACTCAGAAGAGCGCAAGGCATAGATGGTTCATTGGCTGCCAGCCGTGCTGCTTATATCGGAGGCTGTGATGCAACTTCTAATGTCTTGGCGGGTAAGCTCTTTGGAATCCCTGTCAAAGGCACACATGCACACAGTTGGGTGATGTCTTTTGATACAGAAATGGAAGCTTTTGAAACTTATGCAAAGTATTTACCCAATAATTGCGTCTTTTTGGTAGATACTTTTGATACTATAGAAGGAGTCAAAAAAGCAGTAAAAGTAGGCAAAAAACTACGTGAAAGAGGCTTTGAGATGAATGGTGTACGCCTTGATTCGGGTGATTTAGCTTACCTGAGTATCAAAGCACGCAAGATATTGGATGATGCAGGCTTTCCCGATGCTGCCATAGTAGCCAGCAATGATTTAGATGAAAATATCATCACTAGTCTCAAAGCACAAGGAGCAAAAATCTCTGTCTGGGGAGTAGGTACTAAATTGATAACGGCTTTTGACCAGCCAGCCCTTGGAGGAGTTTATAAGATTGCAGCCATCAAAGATGAAAACAATGAATGGAATTATAAAGTAAAACTCTCAGAGCAAGCCATTAAAGTGTCAAACCCAGGTATCTTACAGGTAAGAAGATTTCAAGAAGATGGAGAGTTTTCTGGAGATATGATTTATAACCTAGACAAAGCACTTCCCTCAGAAAATATCATTATAGATCCTATGGATGTTACTAGACGCAAGAAAATGACCTCAAAGCATAGTTTTGAAGACTTACTAGTACCCATTTTTAGAGAAGGGAAAAAAGTCTATGAATGCCCTCCTATCCAAGAAGTAAGGAAAAGAGTAACATTACAGTTAAATCAATTTCACTCAGGTATCAAGCGTTTTGTCAATCCACATGGATATCCTGTAGGATTAGAAAAAGGATTGAGTGATGATAAATACAACTTGATTATGAAGCTGAGAGAGGAGGTTTGAAATAAATCGCATCTTTTTTAAGCAAGGTATTGCATATATCAAAAAGACCCTCTATATTTGCATCACGTTTTTAAGAAATAGCAAAAAAATAGTGACAATTTTTCTTAAAAATAAAATAAGGAGTGGTAGTTCAGCTGGTTAGAATGCCTGCCTGTCACGCAGGAGGTCGCGGGTTCGAATCCCGTCCATTCCGCCCCTTTTAAAAGCCTTTGAATTGATTTTCAAAGGCTTTTTATTTTTTATGCTCAATTAGTAATTGCTTTTTTACTTTCCTAAAAAAATACTTAGTGTAGCAATTGTCGTGTCATTTATGCAGCTATTTGGGCATTGATACGATGAACTCTAATAATAGCTAGTGCACTTGAACCAGCTCTGGCCCAAGCCATTCCCTTTTTCTTTTGC
>JBBRUH010000018.1:0-24853 GCA_038248005.1 Cytophagales bacterium
AAATTAATCCTTTAGTTTCAGGTGTTCACATTGCCTCTGGAATTAATCGTAACTTTATAGATGGACATCGCATTTATGGTGCATCAAGTGGAGGAACTGCCTGTCCAGGCGCCATTTTCTATGATAGATTTGATGAATTGAGAAGAAATGTTCCTTATTGTGGGAGTGGACTTCATAATATAGCTTTATCAAATAAAATATCAATTTCAGCTGTTGGCTCTTCTGTTTCTGGTGCAAAATTATTTTATAAAAAGAACAATTTACTCAAAGAAATTGGTTACACAGATAATGATGGAAATTTACAAGTTGTTTTTGACATGCCAGTTGAACTTGGAGACACTTTACTAATAAAACCAAATGGTTACAATGAATTATCTGTGATTTTAGATATAAAACATCTCGAGGGAGAACACATCATTATACCCTTACTTAAAAAAGAAAATGATGGTAAAGTTAAAAATCCTAAAATTATGTTCCAAAACATTGAAAATATTACTTCTCAAAGCAATGTAGTTGTGGAGTTAGCAGGAGAAAATATTATTCAATATCAAGTTCTAAAAGATTCAGTTTGGCAAAATGTAGGTAGTATATCAACAATAGAATTAAAAAATTATGTACAAGGCCCACTTGACCTTGAGGATGTAGATGAATGTATGGATGGTTCTGGATATACGAATTTCATTAGTGTTCGTTTTATCAGTGCAAATGATACTGTAGAAATTACTAAACCGATTGATTATATCCCATCTAGTGAATTTACAGATAATACTATCAATCTAATATTACAAACACCAATTGAGCTAATTAGTACAAATGTTTATGTGAATGGGGAGTTTTATGGTAAGTTGAATGTGTCAAACAAAACAATCAAACTCAAAAAAACATCTAATTTTGTGTCATTCAAAAAACTTGGATATAAAGATAAAGATTTTCAAAATATATTTGAAAATACCACTATCGACCTAACAATGGAAGAATTTTCTTTAGCATCATCTGAATCTCAAACTCTCAATTTCTCCATAGGCGATAAAGCCCAATTTTGGCGAAGTATGACCTTCCTTGATATTAATCAAAAGGCGAACATCCAAGTCAAACGCTATCAAAATGACTGGGCAAGTAAGCAGCTAAAGCCTCAAAGTGAAACATTTGATATTGTCCCACAAAACAATGAAAGCACAAATCTGAGAGCTAAAATAGTGCTTGACCAACCTATTACGCCTATTTGGGATTCTACTTATTTGATGATTGTGAAAGAGAACGATGTTTTTGAAAAGAAATTGACTCAAGATAATAATGTTTTCAACTATGAGAGCGAATTTCAAAGCTTAGAGTTTAAAAACATAGAACTGCCCATTAGTCAATATCGCTTTTTCCTTACAAAACGCCTCGCTCCCGTCCCTGTCACTCAACAAACCGACCACCAAACATACAGAGGCTTGGTTTATAAGTTTCATTGGAATCAAGTATTTGCAGACCCAGATTTATTGCCCAACGATATGGAGGTTTTGGTTACGGATAATGCAGGTTTAGTTACCTATATGGAGGGAGATAGCATTTGCGTAAAACTCAATAACTGCAATATTGGACTTTACACGCTTACCCTTAAGGCTACGCATGATGGTTTAGAACGAACCAATACTGTCAAAGTCCTTTTCAAAGCTCCTCTCATTAGTTTTACCAAAACAGATGTTGCTTGTTGGGGTGGTGAAGACGGCGAAATCGCTATCAACATCTTTGGCAACGCTAAACCTCAAACCGTAAAATGGAATAATGGAATGGTAGGTAATAGCATCAATACCCTAAAAGCAGCTACTTATACTTTCACCAGCACAGATGCGAATGGCTGTACAGATGTATTTGCTATCACAATAGGACAGCCTGATTCACTGTATTTAGAGCTTACACCTTTGCATATTTCTTGTTTTGGTTTGCAAGATGGCAAGAGTCAGTTGAAAGTGTTTGGTGGAACAGCACCCTATACCTACACTTGGCGTAAGTTGAATGGCACGGAAATCATCGCAAGCACTCAAAACATCACTGACTTAGATGATGAAGCCTTCGAGGTAACGGTTACAGATGCCAAAGGATGCTTCAAAAAGGCTACCATGCTTATTCAAGAGCCTGAGCAGCTCAAAGTAACCTTGAAAGTAACACCACCTGACTGCCCAACTGCTAAGAATGGTAAAGTAGAGGCAATCGTTACGGGAGGCAGACCGCCATACAGCATAGAACATAGCAAAGGCAATAATCGTTTTTATTTCATAGCCACTGATTTGGGAGCAACTGATGCTGTACTACATCAAGTCTTAGTCAAAGATGCCAACAACACTTGTGTTGCTACTGCCGAAATTGCCATTATATCCTATCCGCTTGCCACTGCTACTATAACGACTCAGCCTATTTGTTTTGGTGATAATCCAAAAGTAAAAGTTCAATACAATGGACAAGTATTTCCTTATCACATCATTTTGAGCAATGGCACAGATACCAAGCAATTTAATAATCTGATGGATTCTACTTTTATCTATACTGTCAATAATCCTGTGAATGGAAGCATTTACAAATTGACCAAAGTACGTTATGGTACAGATATTTGTGAAGCAGATTTGCAGAATCAAGGAGAAGCAAAAATCATTGTTTGGGATTTACCCAAGTTAAGCAGGGTAAATGTAGAGGCTTACGACTGCACACCACGACAAAATCAAGCACAGATTTGGTGGGAGGAAACGGACATTGTAGGTGGGCAAGCACCTTTCTTGTATTCCATAGATGGTGGTGTTACTTTTCAACCTGAGCCTCGTTTTGAGGCATTGGTTAGTGGAAATTACCAAGTCTTGACACAAGATGCCAACGGTTGCGAATACCAATATCCTAATCAAATTGTAATACCCGAAGACTTTGCTGAGTGTATCTTTCAACAGGTGCCTAACTTTATTTCACCCAATGGAGATGGTATCAATGATGTATTGGAGATAGCACCCCTGAAATATTATCCACAATCTATAGTCAAGATAATGAATAGAGGGGGTAAAGTATTGTTTGAATCTTTACCTGGCTACCCTACGCTTTGGGATGGTACTTATAATGGACAAGAATTATCGTTTGGGGCTTATTACATTTACTGCGATTTGCGAGATGGTTCTAAACCTTATCGTGGTACAGTTTCTATTGTAAGATAGTAGTTAAATTATTTTCAGTAATCATAAAGTAATCTTGTATTTGGATTGTGAAAATTCAAATACAAGATTTATTCAAAATAATTAATCCACCATATACTTTTAAAATTAAGACTGATGAAAAAATATTTGCTCCCTTGTTTGCTTATTTGCTATTTAGGCATTGTAAAAGCTCAACAATTGCCACAGCCTACCCAATATCTGATCAACCCTATACTAATCAATCCTGCTTATGCAGGTACTACGAATGATACAGAAGTAAAATTTTCTTATCGTAGTCAATTAAATGGCTATGAAGGTGCACCACAAAGTTTTTTTGTAAGTGCAGATGTACCACTATTTATAGAGAGTTCTCAATCCTCAAAAAGAGATGATATAAAACAAGCCCTAGGAGGGTATATATTGTATGATAAATTTGGTGTCTTAGGTACTTTTCATGTACAGGGGCTTTACAGTGTTCACATTCCAGTTTCTGAAAATATGTTTGTAGCAGTAGGTGCTTCATTTGGTTATGCAAACTATGTATTGGACAAAAAGAATCTAATTGCGACAAGTTACGATGATCCTCTTATCTATGCAGATGCAAGAGGTGGTAATTTATATGGTACTATAGGTTTGACCTTTTATTCGGAAGATTTTTTTGTAGGAGTTTCTTCGAATGTATTAAAAGAAAAAAATGCTAATTTTTTCAATCCAAACATTGTAGAAACAGTACATCAAGTAATAGTGGGTGGTAGAATCCCTTTGGAAAATGCGAACGTATCAAGGTTTGCGTTGATACCTTCTATTTTACTTCGTAAAAATGCTGTGGGTTTACAAGCAGATATCAATTTTACAGTCAAAATGTCTGATATAATTTGGGGTGGAGTTACATATAGAGGCAAGGAAGGGCTAGCCTTCTTAGCAGGTATGGGATTTGAACGTCTGAATTTTACTTATTCTTATGATTACTTCAGAAATAGTGTAATAACTGGTGCACACGAAATAACAATAGGTGTGAAAATCCATAAGCATAAACTAGGTTATAAGAAAGATAATGGTGCTGCTAAATTATTCTTTTAGATTATCCTCTACTCACCCACTACTGCAACTTTCCAAAATCGCACCTTATCATCAAAAGAAGACCCAAACTCGACATACAAGATTTCTAAGGAAATGACACACCCAAAATTCTTTCTCCATAACAGAGAAGGAATTTTGGGTGTTTATAAAACTCTAGTGATGTTAAGTCATCTTTCAGAATACTTATATTTTTTACTCCACAGTTCATTTTATAATTTTGAATAATCTCTCAAGAATAGGCAGAAAAAAGCTAGGCAAGTTACCGAGTGCTATTATTGGGTGCAATTTAGATTTACTTCCTGAATCGTCTGGATGTGCGATATTTAAAAAAGCAATTTAAAGTTAAGACTTTGAGTTGCTTTTTTTTTATTTTTCTAACTATCAATTTATGAAGATATGAATCGCAAAAAAGTTATTCTAACCCTTCAAAAATGTTAATATCCTAACATAAACAAAATTTTTAGCCTTATCTCTTGGTTATTATTTAATATGAACACTATATTTACTGTTCTAATAATAAACTATTCAACATTTATATATTTTTCTTAAAAACAATCCTCATGAAAAAAAATCAAAACACACTTTGGCTGACCCTTGTATGCTTACTTTTGATGTGTAGCATGGAAGTTTATAGCCAAAGCACTTCTATTTCAGGCAAAATTAATTCTCCCGACCCTAAAGCACAGGTTCTTCTAGTCAAATGGGATTTGAATGAAGGCACTCATCAAATATCAGATACAATAGAGATAGACCAAGACGGTAAATTTTCTTTTAAAGTGCAGATGACAGAGCCCGAAGTTTATCTATTGAGTGCTTACCGTAAGCAGAATATCATGCTGGTATTAGAGCCTAATCAAACGATTGACCTTACCCTAGATGGCGAAACAGGTGGACAAGCTACAGTTTCAGGCTCGGAAGATACTGATTTATTGCTCAAATTTCAGCAAAAACAAATGATGCTTCAAGAACAACAGCTACGTCCAATAGTAGAGCAATACCGAGCAGCTCAGGAAGCAAAAGATGAAGCTAAATTAGCTGAAGTAGCTGCACTTTATGAAGCCAAAGAAGCAGAGATTAACAAAATCATGCATGAGTATATTCTCAAAGAAATGAGTAATTCAATAGCTTCTTATGTGGCTTTTCCTGAGTGGAAATCTGATGAAGAACTCGCTCTTATGCGAAAATTAACAGCAAATGTTGAGGAAAAACGCCCTGATTTGGCACTGACCAAAGCTATACAAGCCAAAATAGATCGAATAGCTCGGTTCGCAATCGGTGCAGTAGCTCCTGATATTGCAGAAGTAAACCCTGAAGGAGAGAAAATAAGCCTTTCTTCTATGCAAGGTAAGTATGTACTGGTAGATTTTTGGGCTTCATGGTGTGGGCCTTGTCGCCAAGAAAATCCTAATATTGTGCGTGTATTCGAAAAATACAAAGACAAAGGATTTACTGTCTTTGGGGTATCACTAGACAAAAGTAAAGACAAATGGGTAGAAGCCATTGCCAAAGATAACCTCAACTGGACGCATATCTCAGACCTTAACGGTTGGCAAGCTGCTCCAGCAGCAGTCTATGGCATTCGCTCCATTCCTGCTAGTTTTTTGCTAGACAAAGAAGGACGTATCATTGCCAAAGATTTGCGTGGAGAAGCACTTGAAGCGAAGATAGCAGAGCTTTTTGCAGACGATTCTGGTAAATAAACCACTAAATATTTTTACAAATACTTATTTTTGCGTTCTGTCTTTTTTTATTTGTTACAGAGCAAATAAAAAAGATAGAACGTTTTTTATTTATATAGATTTTAATGTGCTGATTACCAACATTATAGATAGTATCTGAAAATATGGAGATTCTTTATCAAAAAATTATAGAAACAACTATAGTCCTCATTATACTTGTGCTTGTTCGCCAGATAGTATTAAAACAAGTTATCAAGAGATTTTTGTTGGCAAAGTTTAGCTTGCCTCGGAAGCAACTAACAATGAAGCTTTTAAATTTTCTGTTTTTTATAGCATTGGTTATTGTGATGGCGGGAGTTTGGGGCTTAAAAGGAGAGCAGATATTAACTTATGTAGCTTCTACACTAACCATACTTGGGGTAGCTTTTTTTGCACAATGGTCTTTACTTTCTAATATCACTTCTGGCTTGATTTTGTTCTTTTATCACCCACTTAAGCTAGGTGATACACTTTCTATCATAGACAAAGATTTTCCATTAGAAGGAACTGTAGAAGACATTACCTTTTTCTTTTTACATATTAGGGATAATGAAAACAGGGTATATACTATTCCTAACTCTATTGTTATTCAAAAGACATTGCGTATTATAGAAGTCAATAAAGGCAGGCTCGAAGAAAAAGAATCCATAGATGAAAAAGAAATCAATCTCTCAGATGAAAGAAAAACTGTTACTGATGAATCTAACTAATACAATCCCTTTTCTTAAAATAACTTGCGTATTATCTTTATGCCTGTGGGCAATGATAAGCCCCTTATTCGCACAGAGTTTTGCGGTCAAGAGTAAAACAAAAGGGGGAGAAGTATTTTTTTATGCACAAAATGCCAATTACTGCCCTTACCAAGTAAATATTCAATTAAAAAACCCAGAGCTTGCCAAGAAGACATCAAAATTTAATCATTATGCCATTATTCCAGCTCAAAGTGATTCAGTTTTTTTATTTAGTCTGACACTCAATACACCAGACTCAGTATTGAAATACGCATATCAATATACGCTAGGAGACCCCGAAAGCACCAAACCAGAGATAGATTATCCTTATTTATTGCCTTATATGCACCAAAGTCGTTATTTTCTTTTGCAGGGTTACGATGGCAAATTTTCTCACAAAAAGCAATATGCACTTGATTTTAAAATGAAAGAAGGTTCTGCGATATGTGCAGCCCGTTCAGGGGTAGTGGTTTCTCTCAAAAAAGACTCTAATAAAGGAGGGAAAAGCTCTGAATATAGTAAAGATGCCAATTATATCATCATCTATCATAATGATGGTACTTTTGCTCATTATTTTCATTTACAGCAAAATGGCGTAACGGTTTCAGTAGGTGATAGAGTAAATGCGGGACAAATCATAGGTATAAGTGGTAACACAGGCTGGTCAACTACGCCACACCTTCATTTTGTAGTCAAAAAACCCTTATACCAAGACTTGGTTTCTATTCCTACGAAATTTATCACACGCCCCAAAAAAACAAAAATTCTCTGTAAATGGAGAAAATACAAAGCTTTTCATCCTAAATGATAGGTGAAGGTATAGAAACTTGAACCAACTAGATTTTAAGGTTTGAATTGACTTTGAGGACATATACAGAAACGACTTAATCTATTGACCAAATATAGCATATTATGACCATTCAACACGACAACTCTATCTCTCATTTTATTTCTAAATCACCCAAAGGCAGACGCTTTGTGGTAGGAGATATACATGGTTGTTGGCAAACTTTTAGGATTTTAGTTGAAGAAACACTCAAAATCACTCCCGAAGACCAATTATTCTTATTAGGCGATTATATAGACAGAGGTCCAGACAGTGGAGCAGTAATAGACTATATTTTAAAGCTACAAAGGGAAGGCTATCAAGTTTATCCATTAAGAGGCAATCATGAGAAGATGTTATTAGAAGCTATAGAAGAAGCGAGAGATGACCTAGCTTTTTTAAGTGAATATCTTCAACTCAATGAAACCCATGGAATGACTAATGAGCAAGGTAAAATCAAAGCTCATTACTTAGAGTTTATAGAAGCCTTGCCCTATTTTTATGAATTAGATGATTTTGTGCTAGTGCATGCAGGCTTCAACTGGCAGATTCCCAATCCTTTTGAAGATACTGAATCCATGGTTTGGATACGGATTCATGAGCACAACACTACATTTTTAGGCAACAAAAGACTCATACATGGGCATACTCCTACTAGATGGGAGAATATTAGAGATGCTATTAAAGAAAAAGAGATGGTCTTACCCCTAGATAATGGCTGTGTGTTTGCTCCTTTGGTGCGTGAGTATGGGTTAGGAAGAATGGGAAGATTATGTGCTTTTGATATAGACACCTTTGAACTGATTATGGAAGAGAATAAAGAAACTAAAAGGATAGGAGAATAGACAGAAACCTCCTCCAAAGAAAAAGCCCAATGATTCTTTATAAATCATTGGGCTTTTATAAGTTTTTAAAGAATATTAGAACCTAGGACAAGGTAATCCTGGGCTTAATTTTCTTCTGACACCATAGCGTTGTTTGGTTTTGAGCAAATAACGCAAAGAAAGCTCATGTGCACCACCAGAGTCAGGAGCAAGGCTAGAGATAGTAAAGTCATAACTATACCCGATAGCAAGACTTCCCATCTTGAAGCCCACCAAACCAATCAATGATTCATGGTTAGTGATGCCAGGGCGATAAGGTGTAATAGGAATACCTCTATACCAAACACCAAAAATAACAGGCTCATAAGTAACATAGACTCCCAAATCTAACTGCTCAAAAGTACCTTGTCTTTTATAGAGTAAAGTAGGGGTAATGCTTTTCTCACGGTAGCCAGGGCGATATTGATCACGCCAGTCTTGGTTTCGGTCAAGAGGTATTTTAGCTCCTAACTGTAAATCATAGCGTATCGGAAGGCGAGAGTTGGCAACTACTTGATTTTGAGTCTCTAAAATATCTTGGTTAGGGCGATTCATATTATGTGCCGATAACCCGATGAAGTACTTATCAGAATACAGTAAAAAACCAGTAGAAACATTGAAATAGTTAAGTCTATCTGAATCAAGTTGTTCTTGGGTAGTGCCACTAAAGCCTTGACCATCAAACTGATCACCAAAAGTAAGGTTAAAGAAGTTAAAATCTCTCATCACATAAGATAAATCCATCCCAGCTCTCAGGCGATAGTTTTCACTTAATTCTAATTCATAGGCATACTGTAGCCCTACACTTTGGGAGCGATAGCCTGCACCTGTTGCTTCATCTCTATTGACTATCAGCCCAAAACCACTATTAATATTATCAAAATACTTATCAATAGAGAATGAAACGGACTGAAAACTTGCATCAAGATTAGGCCATTGATTTCGGTAGTTTAGAATAAACCGAGTGTCATCTTCCGAACCAGCCATTGCTGGGTTAATGTAAAGAGGTGCAGCATAATACTGTGAAAATTGAGGATCTTGAGCCTTTATTTCTAAAAATCCTAAAGAGAAAATTAAAAAAGTAAACGTAATAATTCTTTTCATAAAGGGTTAATTTAACAAATTATAATTCTTTTGATTCAAACACATACCCAACTTCTTTAAGAGAGTAGGCTTTCATAGTGCCTTGTCTATGTTCTACAATTAATCTTCCACTTGAATCTAGGTCAATGATTTTACCTTGTAGTTGTTGATGATTTATTTGATATGTGTGCCATTCTCCGAAGCGAAATAGTAATGCAAGATAATCATTTTTTATTACATCAAAAGTGCTTTGTCGTAATTGCTGATATTCTTTATCTAAAATTATTAAAAACTCCTTTAAAACGCTTTCTAATTCGTAACTTTGTCCTGTGATATTTTGTAGTGAAGTAGCAAGAGGATAAGCAAATTCTGTTTGGTTGATATTAATACCTATTCCCACAATGCTATATTGCAAAGTTTGTTGTTGGAGTGTGTTTTCTATTAAAGCACCTGATATTTTTTTTTCATTGACCAATATATCATTGGGCCACTTAATAGAAACATCTTTTTTGAGGCAATGTTGACTCAAAAATCGATGAATAGCAATGGCAACAGACATACTAAGATAGAACTGCTGCTCTATTTTGAGAAAACTAGGTTTTAAAATCACTGAAAATGTGAGATTTTTACCAGATTGGGCTTCCCAAGTATTTCCCATTTGTCCACGACCTGCCATTTGTTGGTTAGTGTACACTACAGTACCTTCTATAGGAAAGCCTTTCTCGATGATTGTGCGTGCTTCTAGGTTGGTAGAAAGACATTTTGGCAGATTAATAAACTTTTGCCCGATTATTAGTGTATTGAGTACAAGGTTATTCAAATTTTCTTTATTTTTACGGTTTAAACAATATTACATGAGCAAAAACAAATCCATTCATAATGCCAAAACTCTTAGTGAGCTAGTAGCTCAAGGAATGTTAGACAAAAAAGCCCAAGACGTTGTCATTATGGATTTGCGCAAAATTAATCAAGCCATTGCAGATTTCTTTGTAATTGGTTCGGGTAATTCTACTACACAAGTAGATTCTATTAGTGATTCTATAGAAGAAGTTGTTTATAAGCAAATCCAAGAGTCTCCTTGGCAAAAAGAAGGTAGAGAAAACAAAGAGTGGGTTCTACTGGATTATGTCAGTGTAGTCGCCCATGTTTTTCGTAAAGATAGACGAGAATTTTATGCCCTTGAAGATTTGTGGGGTGATGCTAAAGTTACCCACTTAAACCCAGAAAGCACTCAAGAAGTCGTTAAAACAAAGTAGCATACTTGAGAGTTACTAAACATTAATTTTTCCAGATAACTAGAAAATAAAAGTACTGAATAAAGTCCACAGAAAATGAGTGAAAACGAAAATAATAATAGTCCAAACAAAAAGAAGAATCTTTTGCCCAATAAACCCCCACAACGCTCAGGCTATCAGTTTTGGCTTATTGCAGGGTTGATTGTGCTGATTATAGGAGTAGTCTATATCAGTAAAATGAATTCAGCAATCAACACAAGTCGCAAAGATTTTGAAGATATGCTTGCAAGCAAAAGTGTGGAAGATGTAAAACTTATCAATGAAAAATTGGTAGAAATTACGCTTACACCTGAAGCCTTAGAGAAAAAAGAATACCGTGATAAACTACTAGAGCAGCGTTCACCGCTTTCTATCCGTCAAGGCCCTCACTTTCAGTTTTATATCAGTAGTGCAGAGGTTTTTGATAAAAGATTTGAAGAAGCTCAAAAAAATATCCCAGAAGACGAAAGAATAGGTTACAAATCTGAGCCTCGCTCTGATATGACCAACTATATCCTGAATTGGGGTATCTTGTTTTTGATGCTTTTTGGTCTTTGGTTTTTGATGCGTCGCATGGCTGGTGGTGGTGGCCCTGGTGGTCAGATATTTAATATTGGTAAATCTCGTGCAGCACTTTTTGATGCCGAAAGCAAAGTCAAAATTACATTTAATGATGTAGCTGGCTTAGATGAAGCCAAAGAAGAAATTAAAGAAATAGTAGATTTCCTTAAAAACCCTTCTAAATACACCAATTTAGGAGGTAAAATACCCAAAGGAGCTTTATTAATAGGCCCTCCAGGAACAGGTAAGACCCTTCTTGCTAAAGCTGTGGCAGGTGAAGCAGCCGTACCATTTTTCTCACTTTCAGGTTCTGACTTTGTAGAAATGTTTGTAGGAGTAGGTGCTGCACGTGTACGTGATTTGTTTAAGCAAGCTAAAGAAAAAGCTCCTTGTATTGTATTTATTGATGAAATAGATGCCATTGGTCGTTCAAGAGGCCGTGGGCAAATGCCTGGGTCCAATGATGAACGTGAAAATACACTTAACTCTCTTTTAGTAGAGATGGATGGATTTTCTACTGATTCGGGAGTAATTATTTTGGCAGCTACCAACCGTCCTGATGTATTAGATTCTGCTTTGATGCGTCCAGGTCGTTTTGATAGACAAATCAGCATAGATAAACCTGATATCATAGGACGTGAAGCTATCTTCAAGGTGCATCTCGGCCCATTGAAACTCTCTAACGATGTAGAGCCTAGAAAACTAGCTGCACAAACGCCAGGTTTTGCTGGTGCAGAAATAGCCAATGTCTGTAATGAGGCTGCCCTTATCGCTGCTCGTCACGACAAGAAAGCAGTGGAAATGCAAGATTTTCAAGATGCAATGGATAGAGTGATAGGTGGTTTGGAGAAGAAAAACAAACTTATCTCACCAGAAGAGAAGAAAACAGTGGCTTATCACGAAGCAGGACATGCTATAGCAGGTTGGTTTTTAGAGCACGCTGATCCATTGGTAAAAGTAAGTATCGTGCCAAGAGGCATCGCTGCACTAGGATATGCACAGTATTTACCCAAAGAACGCTTCTTGAATACGCAAGAGCATATGATGGATGAGATGTGTATGACCTTCGGAGGTCGTGCTGCAGAAGACATTGTATTTGGTAAAATCTCTACAGGAGCTTTGAGTGATTTAGAAAGAATTACCAAAATGGCATATAGCATCGTAACGGTATTTGGGATGAATGAGCGTATAGGGAATCTTTCATTCTATGATTCTAAGCAGTCAGAATATGCCTTTACCAAACCTTATTCAGATTATACTGCCAAAATCATAGATGAAGAAGTAAAGAAAATAGTGCAAGAATGTTATGAACGTACAAAGGATCTTCTTAAAGACAAACGTCAAGAATTAGAGATAATCGCTCAAGAGTTATTAAGCAAAGAAATTCTATTTCAGTATGATTTAGAAAGACTCATTGGTAAACGTCCTTTTAAAGAAGAAACCTCTTATGAAGCCTATATGAATAGCGGTAATGGCAAGAGCAAAGAAACCAGTGCAGAACTGAATGTAGCAAATTCAAATACTGAAAATGGAAAAGAAGCTGAAAAAGTAAAAAGCGGTAAGTCTAGTTCAGATAAATCTTCGGAAAAAAAAGAATAGGTATATTCTATGACTAGCCGAGAAAATATTTTGAGTCGTATTAAACAAGCACAGGATGTACCTAGCCAAAAAGCCAAGGTACATAAACCTGACTTTATGACAGATATATATATTAATTCCCCCGAAAATCATATTGAGGTTATCTTTGCAGAAAACTTCAAAAAGAATCGGGGGATTTTTTTTTATGGTGAAGATATAGAAAGTGGGTTATTGCTACTAAAATCTTTTTTGAAAGAAAAGGAAATAGACTCTCTGATTACAGAGGATGAATATTTGCAAGCTTTGCTTAACGTTGCCAAAGTTTCTCACACAAATCAAGTGATTTTGCCACAATCTGAGCAAACACTTATCTCAGTATGTGATTTGATGATAGCACGAACGGGCGGAATTCTTCTTGTCCCTTCTCATCATAGTACTCTACAAAACCATTCTCAGGCAGGCAGGCACATCATCTGGGCATTTAGCTCACAGCTAGTCTATGACACTCAAAGTGCCTTGCTGATAAGTCAAGAAAAATATCAAAACCAATTGCCTCCCATATTTAAAGTAATCCATGAAAGTACACCTTCTATTCATTTATTAAATTCTGGTTTGCCTTCTAGTAGTTTTCACACTCACCAAGAGCTTATTTTATTCTTGATTGATGATATTAGCGAAGAATTTTCAAATCCCCCCGCATAAAAAGATTTTTTTTGCTTCTGATTTTCACCTAGGAGCACCAGATGCTACTCAAAGTCATCTTCGAGAGCAGAGGATAGTGCGTTGGCTAGATCAAATTAAGCCAGAAGCAGCCGCCGTTTTTTTGGTAGGAGATATTTTTGATTTTTGGTTTGAGTACCGCCATGCCATTCCCAAAGGATTTATACGTCTGCAAGGAAAACTAGCCGAGCTAACAGATGCAGGCATTCCAGTTATCTTTTTTGTAGGGAATCACGATATGTGGATGTTTGATTATTTTACCGAAGAACTAGGCATCCTCGTATATCGCAAGCCTCAAATATTTACTTTTAATGATAAGAAGTTTTACATAGGTCATGGAGATGGACTAGGCCCAGGAGATTACACCTATAAATTTCTCAAAAAAGTATTTAGAAATCGTCTCTGTCAATGGCTATTTGCAAGACTTCATCCTAACTTCGGCATAGGGCTAGCTTCCTTTTTATCTCGCAGAAGTCGTGCAAGAAATATGCGTAAGCAAGTAGATGAAAAATTTTTGGGAGAAGAAGAGTGGCTTGTGCAGTTTTGTAAAGAGCAGGAGCAAAGCACTCATTTTGATTACTATATCTTTGGTCATAGGCACTTACCCCTAGACATTGAAATCAACTCTGGAAGCCGTTATATCAATCTTGGTGAGTGGCTTACGTTCAATACCTATGCGTATTTTGATGGGCAAAAAACACACTTAGTTACTTTTGAAGGGTAAAACCATAAGCTATCAAACTGAAAGTTAAATATAAAAAAAGTCTCACTTGCTTGTTTATGGGCTATTGAGGCTTTTTTGAATGGATGAGTATTTTAGGATAATTATGACATTTTCACCAGATAATCGATAATTTCTTGGGGGTTTTGTCTTTCATTAAGATAAGTACTGATAAAATGTTGCTCGATAATACCTTCTTGATTGATGATATAAGTAGCAGGATAGGGAAATTGTAAGTTTCCTTGTCCATTATATTGCTCTATATCATTCCCAAAACCTAGGTAGTTTTTTTAAGATATTCAGGCACGGCATAGATGAGATTAAACATTAGAATTGTTATTTATTGATTTTTAGTTACTTATACAAATTTTCATTTGAAAATCTTAGAATAACGACCTTTATTGCCCAATATAGGTGTTTTTGTAAGCAATTTTCTATATTTCCTATGTATCTATCTGGTTATAAAAAATTAAAGTGTTGATAACCAGTTTATAACAAATTTATTTTACCTACTTTTCCCTTTACATCACTCAGCACTTCAAAATCTAACCCAAGCTCTTTTTTGGTTTATAGAGAGTGAGTAGGCATTTGAGGAGAAATAGCTACCAATGAGGCTGGATTACTTTCAATCCCAGAAATTGATTTTTTGAGAGCTTTTAGGTATAAATTACAAAATGGACACTAATGCACTGTTTTGGTTAAATAGTCGGATAAGACCTTGATGGATTTTGGTGAGACACTAAAATTTTCGAGGGTGAGACACCTTTCGAGGAGGTATATTTTCCGACAAGATTACCAAAACGCAACACCAGTGACCACGGTAAAAACCAAGACAAGTGTGTGGCGTAAATATACGCCTTCAATAGAAATAGGCGTGTTTATTACATCAGGCAGAGTAAAACTAGGGATTTTAGCTCCTTTGCGTAGTGCAAGTTTGAAGGCTTCTTTTTCTGAAAGTTCTTTTTCAAAAGTCTGGATAGTTTCAAACCCAGTTGAGTTTGTATCCAAAGCATCTTTTGTTTTAAATTGGAAATCTAATTCGAAATTACTCACACTTTTGTGCTGTATTATGTTATTTAGATTTTATGACTCAATCTTAGGAATTAAGTCATACTAAAAATACATTTGCAACTCAAACAAGATTACATTATTTTAAATTCGTTGTTTATGAAACTTGCTCCTATTATTCTATTTACTTATAAACGTCCTCAGCATTTGTCAGAGACTCTTCATTCCCTTGCTCAGAATCCTTTGGCAAAAGAAAGTCATTTGATAGTATTTTCTGATGGGGCTAAAAGCATAGAAGAGCAAGAAGCTGTGGAAGCTGTGAGAGCAATCGTAGCAGATATCAAAGGTTTTAGACAAGTAGAGATACACACCTCCCCTCACAATCAAGGTTTGGCAAATTCGGTCATTCAAGGTGTTAGTCAAGTGTTGGCACAATACAGAACCGCCATTATGCTAGAAGATGATATGATTTGTACGCCTGATTTTCTTAGGTTTATGAATGAAGCCCTTGTCTATTATCAAAATCACCCAAAGGTTTTTTCTCTTTCTGGTTATAGTTTTCCATTAGAAATCCCTAAGGAATACCCTCACTCAGTATATGCCCTTCCTAGAGCTTCTTCTTGGGGCTGGGCTACTTGGCAAGACCGTTGGCAAAAGGCAGATTGGGAGATGAAAGATTTTGAGGTATTTGAGCAAGATAGGACAAGTCAAAGAAGATTCAATGAAGGTGGAGCAGATTTGACTCCTATGCTTTTTAAACAGCAAAAAGACTTGGTGGACTCTTGGGCAATTCGCTGGATATATACCCATTTTAAACATGAAGCCTATGCCGTCTATCCTCGTGTCTCACACATTCGGAATATAGGGGTAGATGGTTCTGGCACACACAGCCCTAAGACAGATAAGTATAAAAGTAAATTACAAGAGGACTCAGAATATACATTTACAAAAGATTTGAGAGTAGATGTAACCATTTTGGCAGAGTTACAGAGATTCTTCAAGCGTAGCTACATCCGTACTTGGATAGATTATTTTTCTTTGGGAATTAAGAGATAGAGATTTTACTCTATATTATCTAAAAATTAACTTCATCTTTTAAACAATCTATGCATTAATTGCTTTTAAGTATATGTTTAAAGGCAAATCAAGATGAATAAAAAAGAAAAAAATACAGTTAAAAATCTTCTTTCTAATGAACTTATAGTTGATAGTGAAGGTCGTTTGCGTGTAGCTCCCCCAGCTCCCAAAAATAAATTACAGCAACTAAGCACTCATTTTTCACCTAGTTTTATTTTTCTAGCTTGTGGTATATTGGCTATTTTATTAGTAGATATGCTAGTATTTGTCTTTGCGATGGGCTTGCAACAAAAATACCTACTTCATAACCTAGAAGCAAAGACTTTATTTGTTCCCTTTATCGGAATGTTACTCTTAGGTATTACGGGTTCTTTGAGTTTATTGCTCTTTGTAGTCTATAAAATTAACTTGCCTTACTTACAAAAAGGAGAAGTAATGGTAGAGGTAGATTTCAACAAGTGAGAGATGAGTTATGAATTATGAGTTTGTAATAGGCTGATAACGAGTGTTTTAATAACTCTCAATGATTAATTTATTTTTGATATTTTACTAAGTAAAAGGTAAGAGATTGACTATCAATATTTCAAATCAATCTCTTCATATAAACAGTACTTAAGAACCTATTTAGGCTTCATTTTATCTACTATCACATCTGATATTCCACAATAAGAAAATCCTCCATCGTGAAATAGATTTTGCATCGTAACCATACGAGTATAGTCTGAAAACATAGCCAATACATAATTAGCACAGTCCTCTGCCGAAGCATTGCCTAGAGGCGAAAGACTTTCTGCATAGGCATAAAAAGCATCAAAGCCATCTATTCCTGTACCTGCTGTAGTCTTGGTAGGTGATTGAGAGATGGTATTTACCCTCACTTTTTTCAACCTTCCATAACGCTCGCCATAGCTACGAGCTATAGATTCTAAGACTGCCTTTGCCTGAGCCATATCTGAGTAACTTGCAAAAGCACGCTGAGCAGCGATATAAGACAGAGCCACTACAGAACCCCACTCATTAAGAGCATCCATTTTCTCAGCAGTTTGGAGCATTTTATGGAATGAAAGTGCCGAAATATCTATGCTTTGCTGAAACCACTCATACTTCAAATCACCATAATCACGTCCTTTGCGAACATTAGGACTCATGCCTATGGAGTGAAGCATAAAATCCATTTTACCGCCAAATCTTTCCATACATTGTGTATATAGATTTTCCCAGTCTTCTACTTTGGTAGCATCCGCAGGGATGACTATAGTATCACAAGCCTCTGCTAATTCATTGATTTTACCCATTCGGAGTGCTACAGGAGCATTGGTAAGCACAAATTCTGCACCCTCTTCTTTGGCTTTAAGAGCAACTTTCCAAGCAATGGAGTTTTCATCTAATGCACCTGAGATGATGCCTTTTTTTCCTTTTAATAATTGATTCGCCATATTTGTGTTTTATTTAGAATAATTAAGTTACTGACAATGAGATAGTTGAATTTAGAATATTTTATCTGAGTTCAACGCTTTTGTAAAGTTAGCTTAGATATTTTATTTTTAAACACCGAAATCTAATATTTTAGAGAATGTAAGGAAATATACGCTGTTTTCAGAAATGAAAAAACCCTTCACCTACAATGAGATAAAGGGCTTTTAAGAGAGTTATTAAATAAATTTTATTTTTTAAACTCTAAAACGGTTTTCTCAATAATATCAGCACACTCGTGGAGTTGCTCCTCTGTCATTACGAGCGGAGGTGCAAATCTGATAATATTGCCGTGAGTAGGTTTGGCAAGTAAGCCATTTTCTTTAAGTGCAAGGCAGATATTCCAAGCAGTTTCGCTATCAGAAGTATCATTGATAACGATGGCATTGAGCAAGCCTTTGCCACGAACCAGTTTGACCAAGTCTGTCTTGGCTATCATTTGATTCATTCTTTTTCTAAATATCTCTCCAAGACGAAAAGCTTGTTCAGATAAATTCTCTTCTTTTAAGACTTTTAAAGCGGCTATGGCTACTTTGCAAGCCAATGGGTTGCCACCATAGGTAGAGCCATGTTCGCCTGGTTTGAGTAAATCCATTATCTCACTATTAGCCAATACTGCCGAGACAGGCAATACACCTCCAGAAAGAGCTTTGCCAAGAATCAAAATATCAGGCTGGAAGTTTTCATAATCACATGCAAGCATCTTACCTGTGCGAGAAAGTCCTGTCTGCACTTCATCAGCAATAAACAATACATTACTAGCCTTGCACATTTCATAGGCTTTTTTGAGATAGCCTTCATCAGGCACTACTACGCCTGCTTCCCCTTGGATAGGCTCTACCATAAAGCCAGCTACATTGGGGTTTTTGAGGGCTTCGGCAAGGGCATCTAAGTCATTGTATGGGATAAGCTGATAGCCAGGTAAATATGGACCAAAGTCATCCTTAGCTACTGGGTCAGAAGAGGAAGACACTGCAGCAAGGGTACGACCCCAGAAGTTATTCTCAGCAAATAAAATAATGGCTTCATTCTGAGGAACTCCTTTGACCTTGTAAGCCCATTTACGGCAAAGTTTATTGGCTGTTTCGCCACCTTCTACACCTGTATTCATAGGTAACACACGCTCATAGCCGAAAAATTCGGTAATGTATTGTGCAAATTCACCCAATACATTATTATAAAAAGCCCTTGAAGTAAGCGTCAGTGTAGCGGCTTGGTCATAGAGAGCTTGTAGGATTTTAGGGTGACAATGTCCCTGATTAACGGCACTGTAGGCAGATAAAAAATCATAATATTGTTTTCCATCTATATCCCAAAGAAATACTCCTTCGCCTTTGGCAAGCACTACTGGCAAAGGGTGGTAATTATGGGCATTGTATTTGTCTTCGAGTGCGATGATTTCAGCAGAAGAGAGTTGGGTTTGTATCATAGTATTTTATCTTGAATAGAGGTATAATTAAGAAAACTCTAAACTTCAAAGATACAAATAAATTGCTGATTTTTGGGCATACAGCACCATGTTTAAGGAGAAAGTGTAGCAGAAGGGTTTACCTTAGGAGGTGCTGCAAAGCGATGCTCAAGTGGAAAGACCTCTTTCTCTTTAGTAGGGATTTTTTGGTTAGGTTTTTTTTGTGTGTTTTTCTTATCCGAATTAGATGATTTTTCCATCACAATATCTAAATTTTTACTATTACTATTTGGCAAATCAAAGCCTCTTTTTTTGAGTGGCATTCTTTCTGTGTTGCTAGGATTCTCTTGGTTATTGGCTGGGTTTGAGAGGGTATCTGAAGATACGACAGGCTCATCAGTTATGAGTTCTTCACTTTCATTTTTTATACGTGTCCTTGATTTTCTATCTTCTTTAGCATTTTTATTAGAAGAAAACAACTCTCCTACTTTATTAAAACTAGCAGTATGCACAAAACTTACGCCTGCAGTACTAGTGCTATTGTTAAGGTTATTGACCAGATTCTGATTGCTACGATGATACATCTTGATTCGGTATTTACCCCCAGGTGAGAGTAGGTATTCTACTGTCCAGTCACCTACAACGCTTGCAAAATCTGCCTGATTTTGATTATTGATAAATCCTCCATCACGGGTAATTCTGAGCCTCCCATCCAGTAAGTTATAAGAAACTCTTAACTGAAAATTATTGAGGTTACTGGCATCTACGTCAAATCTCAGCTCTAGATTTTCATCTACCTGTGAAATCCAGTTGCTAAATTGATTAGAAAGCATTTCACTCAAGCTACTCCCTGCAGTACCTGCTACCCCTCCACCTCTAAATGAATTAGGAGGAGAAAGTCTATTCAAAATCAATAGGCTAAATACCTGACGGCTTCGCTCTTGCTCATCATTCTTAACTTGTGTATCTAGCTGATAAATAGCTGTTTGTAGGTTAATATTAGAAGTACGCTTGGCTTCACTTAGGTCTAAATCTAGCTTTATTTCAGGAGCAAGCAGCTTGCCTTTAAGTTCCAAAACTGCTGATACCTCAAAGGGTCGGCGGTATTCTCCATTTTCAGGGTCAGGCACATTGTTCATGTCCACTAAGGGAGAGAGAGGAATATTTTTTTTGTAAATAGCATAGACATCTAATTGAGTATCAAACATATCTCCATTAAAAGTAACTCTGCTACCTGGACGAATATCAAAAGCCTTATTGACTAAGTTGGCAAATGTAAAGTTATACTGCCCTTTCTCGATGATATAATACCCAAAAAGAGAAACATCCCCTTCTGGATTGACACCCAAATCTATCAAGCCTTTGCCTCTTCCTCTGATAATATCTCCTGCTTTTTTATCAAAAATAATCTCAAACTCAGCATTTTGATCTATCTCAAGGTTAAAGCTAAGATTAAGCCCTCCTAACTCTACTTTTTGCACAAATCCGCTGTCTAACATTAACTGGCCTGGCTGCACAAACTGAATAAATTCTTTCTGAGCTACTTCTTCATAGCCATCCAATGGAAGAGAGATTTTAGTGCCTTTTTCGCTACGAGCATTTACATTTAGGTTAAGTCTATCTAGCAAGCCATTGATAGCAAGACTGCCCGTGGCATAGGCTGTGCCATAGAAAAGGCTATTGTCTTCGGCGGTGGTATTTAACAATTGAAAGTTAAAGAAACGAGCATTTAAGTCTAAACTAGGCTCATTAAAATTATCTAAAAACACATCTAGCCCTAGTCTAGCACGGTTGCCTAGCTCGTCATATAAGGAAAGATTCTGTGCTGAAATCTGATTGGGTGTAAAATTAACTTTCCCTGATAAATCATAAGTAGTGTTGGGATAATTTATACGCAAACGACCATTGGGAATATTAAGACTACCTGTAATGACTGGTTCTTCAAGAGTACCTTTGATATCTAACACACCAGTGGCTGTCCCACTCAAACCTGAAAAAAGAAAACTAACAAAAGGCTCTGCAATTTCAAGATTAGTGCGGTTAAAATCAGCACGTAAGTCAAGTGAATTCTTAAGATTATCAGGAAAATAATCACCTGCCAAGTCTAAAATATATTGCCCTTTGCGGTATATCTTGGCATCTACTGCTAATTTTTTATCTTCTGCTTTCCAATCCACTTTACCATCTAAGTCGCCGATTAATATTTTATCTATCAATAGATTTTCCAAATTGGTAGTGCTATTGAGCTTAAATTGATTGTATAAATCCAATAGTTCTATGTCAGCATTGAGCAAACCTCTCACATCTCTGCCAAAAAAGCTTGCAAGTGGATAAAGCTCTACATCTTGAATATTGATACTGAGTGGTTGGTCTGTGAGGGTATCCGATAAAATCCCTTTAAGTGTGATTTGTGAGCTGGTATATGCATTATTTTTAAGTAGAATATCTTTAAACGCTATTAAGTGAGGTTTAATACTAATCTGGTTGTTAGGTGAAATAGACCAATCTTCATCCAAAAATTTTAAATCTGCTTTGCTAAACTCTATCTGTGTACTGTCTTTCAAAAACTGGATAGTGCCTGCAAAATCAGCTTTGTTGGTGCTGTTAGGTTGTTGGGCTTTGAGTAAAAACTCTATCAAATTATCACCCCAAGTGGCACTTGCAAGAAGGTTTTCGGTGGCAGTACCTGCAAAGTTTTGTTTTTGAGAAACGATGTTTAAGTCTGCAAACAACAAAGGTGTATAGACGGTCTTGCTAGTACTGATATTAAGCTCAGAATCAAAGAAATTCGTTCCTTTGTAATAAAGCGTATCAATGGGTTTGTCGGAGTATAACTCAAATCGGGTGATTTCTTCTTGGCTAAAAGAGCCTGTAAATCTGAAATCAGGAGATATATGAATGTTTTTAGGGTCTTCAAATAATTTCAAAATTGGATTAATGTTCTTTACATCCAAATCAAAATTAAAATTATAGCTAGAAATATCAGCTTTTTTCTTAGCTTCATAATACTCGGCAATCTTATCTGGATAGTTTTGGAAGATTAAAATATATTCATCTACCAAGGTTTGGAGGTTGCTAAATACCTCTGAGAAGATAAACTTACCATCGGCATTAAAGGTGAAAAAGTCAGAATCTAAGGTAAAGAATCGCCCTCCCTCAAAGGTCTTAAAAGTAATTAACTCTAAGTTATTCATAAACAATGAATCTTGGTCTAGCACTAGATTCATATTGTTTAGACTGGCTTCTCCAGTGAGGCTATCCAGACTTAATCCATAGGTATCCAAGTGTAAATCTCCTGAGAGAATAAGGTTTCGGTCTATGAAGTGAAGTGCTTGCAGGTTAATATTCCTGACTTGGGCAGTTAAATCAAATCTACCTGCAGGCGTATCTTTGTTTTCAGATTTTGCATTGTAATCAAGTTCTCCATCAAGGCTTAAGTCAAAATTAGCATCATTAGATTCTAATGTTCCTTCAAAGTGCTTTTTACTCAATTTACCATTGACCTCTATTCCTTTATAAAGATATTGATTAAAATAAAACTCATTGAGCTTGGCATCCATCTCTAGCTGTGCATAGTCAGGGTCGAAGCCTGTGCCTTCTATGTTGCCTTGAATACTGACCTTGCCTAACTGAGGCAATGCTAAGAGCCTTCCTAAATCAAATGATTGAGTAGTAACTTCTCCTTTGTAGTAAGATTGATTGCTATTGGGGCGTATTTTGAGATTGATATTAGAAACAAAATTACCTAAACCTGTATTAAAATTACCGTTTGCTACAAAATCATTGATAAAACCAACAAATTCTGCTTTAAAATTCATCTGTCCAAATCGCTCTAATACTTCTGAGATATTAGGTTGGCGAAGATACACCTGTAGTTCTTTGGGGTCTATGCTCGATTCTTGAAAATTAAACTGCATAAAAGTATTTTCAATATCAGGTAAGCCTTCAAAGCTTGCATCTCCTTTGACACGGCTATAATTACCCCAAGCAAGGTCTAAGTTTTTAAGTGAAAAATCATTGACACGCCCACGAAATAAACCCGAAACATGCCAAGTGTCTTCAAACTGCTTTACCTCAGGAGCAAAAAAGGCTAAATCTTTGGTGTGAATCACAGAACTATCTAAATAAGCTATAATGGTTACTTTTTCTACAAATTCACTTAAATCTCTTCTATGGGCAAATTTCAAAAAAAGTTCATCTTTGATGACAGACTCGCCTACTTCACAAAGTAGCTTTCTAAAATCCATAGATTGGTCAGTCATCCTAAAAAAAGCACCCAGATGATGTATTTTTAATTGTGTCTTAGACTCAATGCCTTGTAATGTATTGATTTGGCTTTCTATGGTATCAGAGATAATTCTAAAATTCTCTAACTCTCCATAGAGTTCATCTACTCCGAAGTGGGCAAAATCTATTCTATCGCTCATATCAAAAGGTCTTGTTTCATCAGTATAGCCAAAGTAACTTTCTGAAATCTTTACTCTATCAAATTTTACAAGACTTGGCTCGGAGCTAGGATTCTCGTTTTTTTTCTCAAAAAGAGTAGCCAAGGAAGCTATCCAATCATTGATGTTAAGTTGCTCTGTTTTTTTATCTACTGTTAGGTTGGCACTGGTTTTATAAAGCTCAAGTGCTTGAAGGTGAAAATCTCCATTTTTGACGATAGAGGCATATTCAAAATCAGCATAGACTTTTTCGGCATAAATCAGTGTACGATTCTTAGGGTCATGGACATGAAGCTTATTGAGCGTAAGTTCGCTTTCAAGTAAATTAATATAAACAGACTCAATGTCAACCCTAAATCCTGTATTACGGCTTAGATAGTCTGTGCCATACCTTGCCAGCCAAGTCTGAAAAAAAGAAAACTGGATGAGTGTACCAAGAATTAAAATGATTGTCAGCAAAAACAAGAAGCTATATATTACTCCACGGTATATCACTCGCCAAATGCGTCTGACCCAGCTTTTTTTGCGGGGTTCTTCTGGAGTAGATACACTTTCTTGTGGGTTTTCTTCTGACATATATTACAGAAATACTACTGTTTTTTTGTGATACTAATTACCTGTACTAAAACTACCATTTAAAAATTAGATGGTTTTGTATTTCATAAGTTTAATTTAGATTAGTTTATAACCATACATCACCAAAATTGATGCAAAGTAACCTAAAACAAGCTCAATTATACAATGATTAACTTCTTATTGGCAAAATTATAGACTCAAGACATTTCTTACTTTATGCCTCAAAAAATTTATCATTCTCCCAATTTAAAGGATTTGTTTCTATGTAATCATGAATGTGTTGATATTCAGTATCATTACGGATGATGTGGTCATGAAATCGTACTTGCCAGCCAGATTCAAAACCTAGACGATTGGCAGGTTTGGTTACGGCTGATTTATAAGACCCTGCAATAGAGGAAATGGTATTTTTACCTTGATTTCGGAATAGTTGCTGTTCTGGGGTTAATTCAGCATCATGTAGAAACAGTAGAAACAGGGCATGCCCTGTTTCTACTGTTTCTACATGATGCTGAATTAACCCCAGAACAGCAACTATTCCGAAATCAAGGTA
>JBBRUH010000019.1:0-23900 GCA_038248005.1 Cytophagales bacterium
CTCATATCCTATATCTCATATCCTATATCTCATATCCTATATCTCATATCCTATATCCTATATTTTATATTTTATATTTCACTAAATCGGTATTTTGATGAGGATAATTGTTCCTTTTTGGGCAGGAGTCAGTAAAGCTTTGTGTATAATCTCAAAGCCTGCTTTTGCTTGATGATGCTTATTCCACAAATCAAAATACTTCTGAATCATTTCCATTCCTCTAGATTGGTGTTTACTTTCTTTAGTATTTTCTGGAAAACCCACTCCATTATCTTCTATGCTACATTCTAAATAGTCATCTGTTTCTACAAAGCGTAAAATTAGTTTTTTTGTTTCTTGGATAGATACTAAACCATGCAAAATCGCATTTTCTACAAAAGGTTGTATCAGCATAGGTGGCACATCTAGTAATGCTGGATCTTCTTCTCCATCAAAACTAATTTCATAGTGAAAATCTTCTTTAAATCTAAGCTGTTCTATTTCTATATAAGTACGCAGGTAATCCATGCTTTGCTGTAGATTGATTTTGAGCTTGGAGGAGTTTTCTAGGGTAAGTCTCATAAGTGCCGCAAATCTACCCAAATAGATAGAGGCTTGCTCATTTTTTTGATTTAAAATAAGCGATTTGATGGTATTGAGACAGTTAAACAAAAAATGAGGATTAAGCTGTGTTTGCAAAGCATAGAGTTGCATCTCCCCTAGTTGTTGTTGAAACTGAACTTGCATTTTTTCTTCTTTTTCTTCTTGTAAATTGCGGTCTTGAGCTAAGATTTCTTCTGTTTTTTCTTGAACATCTTGGGCTAGTTTTTCATTGATTTCTCTGATAAATTTTTCTTTTTCTTCTAGTTGTTTGATACTTTCCTTTTGCAAACGGTTTTTTTCTTCACTATCTAGCAAGAGTTTTCGCCCGAGTGCTACCGAGAAAAAGAGAATTTCACCAGAAGTGCCTAGTTGCATAAGGTTATTGGGATATAAATAAATCTCTTGATTTACAAAGATTTCTGCCAAAGCACTTAACACATTTCCTAAATAAAAACACAAAGACCCAAAAAAGATATATTTAGAAAAAGGTACTCCTCTGAGCTTCCAAAGCGTAAAAATTAGATAAGCATATATAGGAAAAGTAAAATAAAATATCCAACTATTGATAATAAATAACTGATACTGTGCATCTAAGGAAACAAAAATCAATGCCAAACTATTCACCAAAATCATCATATAATAAATCCAATTCATTGCACTCAATATCCGATACATGAGAGGATTTTTGTGAGATAAACCTAAAAATTGGAATAGAAAATAATGATAAAAAATCAAATATCCATAGACCGAGATTTCTTTAGCATGAAGCCAATGTTCTGGATATTGCCAGATAAAAAACTGATTAAACTTAAAGGGGTATTCTGCAATGACTTCAAAAGCCAAAACAGCCAACAAATACAAAGCATAATAAGCAAACTCTGGAAAGCGATTCTGACTAAAAATAGCCAAGGTAAAGAAAATCATAATCAAAAGCACTCCTATAAAAGCTACAGACACAAAATCACTTATGACTGTCTTCGCCTGATAATCTTGCTGTGAAGCAAGAAAACCTTCCGAAGTTAAAATCTTTATCTCTGTAGAAGCTTTGCGGTGAGAAGGCTCAAAAAATAATATTTCTACTTGATAGCATTGCTTAGGTTTAAAATCAAATTGGAAGCTTTGCATATCTCCCAGAATTACCCTCTCTGTGATAGGCACTAAAAATCCATTTTGCTGCGTAATCTGATGGTTTTTAGAGTCTGTAACCTTTGCTTGCATCCAAGCATTTAACCCTGAGTTAGCCCTGACTATATCTGAAGAACTCTGCAAAAAAATAGAACTTGTTCCTATTTTAAAATACCATCGAATCTCTCTTTCTTCATTGTTACACACATAGAATTTTTGTTTTGATACTAGATTGAGTAACAAAGGATTATTTTGAGGATAAGCATCAAAATCTTTATTGAACTGATTTTTTATGTTTATCAACTCATATTTTTGAGTTATTTGAGTAGTAAATAATGTATCTTGTGATTGTACAGCCCAAGACACACACATAATAAATAATAAAAGTAAATATCTATTCAAACCAATTTTTTAAAGAAATAACCCTTGTTGAGAACGATTTTGTGAAATACAATCCAAACCGAATACTCACCAAAACTAACCTTTCAGCGTCTAATATTGGCTATTCACTCATTTTATTCTCAAAAAAAATTTATTTTTTACTAACTTCGATGCTTACTTGTGCTTGTCTTAGTAGTTGATTTTAAATCCAACTAAGATTTAGCTTCAAACCAATCCTAAACTTTGAAAAAGGCAATGACCCATTTTCAAAGTTTTTTTTATTTTTTCTAAAAAATTTTCTGAAAAACATAAACTACGCAAAAAGACTGCGCACTTGCTTTCTTACTTTGTAACATAAATACAAGGTCAATGAAGAATTACTCCTAAAAAAGTTATAAATGATTCATCCTTCTGATTACCTGTATTTATTTTAAATGAGTGCAGTAGTGTAATAGGCAGCACGCCGTTTAGTTTGGTGATTATCTTCGTCAGGTCAAACTAAACTTACTTCTAGCTTAGGGTGTCGGTAGTATTGGTTCGAGCCCAGTCTGCACTCCTTCTTTCTCTTAAAAGCAAGAGGAAAACTTTAATTTAAACAAAAACGAAGCAGTAGCTCAGTTGGTTAGAGCAACGTAAAGTCTTGAAATTATCAGATTTTGGTCAATTCAAACCTACTTCTATTGGTTGAGGCTTCTCGAAAGAGAGGCTTTAGGTTCGATCCCTTACGGTTTGAAGATTACCATTTGATGGTCAATCTACACTTACTTCACCGATTTTTAATCCGTGGGTCGCAGGTTCGAGTCCTGCCTGCTTCGCTAAATCTAGGTCAAAGGCAACTTACTCCTAATTTTTCTGGTAAAAACAAAGTTGCCTCATTATCTGATTTTTAAACTAAAATACTATGAATCCATTAGTAAGCGTGAGCCTGCATCAAAAGGCAATTTTTATTTCTCAAGAAGAACTTACAGGAAGTGATGCACCTTTGCGTGAAACTACTTCTATCTTGGTAGCCAATCTTGCCAAATTAGGCTTCGGCGTATCAGAAGACTTACTAAATGCACTTAACAAGATAAAGCCGACTTTTCAGCTTGCTTTACTTGATAAATTTGGAGAGGTGATGGGCATAAACCAAAACTGGACTCCCCTAGTCAAAGGCTGGGATGTGCCTATAGGTGAAAGCATTACAGACCACATCATTACTTTTTTTACTAATATCTTTCAAGCAAAAGGTACTCGTCTTGCTTGTGGACATATCATTCCTGAGAATACCTTTCCTTTGGAGCGATATAATGGTTGCCCTTTTTGTGGCACTCCTTTCGAGACCAATAAATTAGACCTGAAAGGACAAGGAAGCAAATTAAAAGTGCTAGAACTTTGGACAGGAAAAGAAGTCTATGCTTTTTTAGAGGATTTACTAGCTTCTAAAACTGCTTTAGATGCTACTCAAATGGATAGTTTGAAGATTCTCTTGCAAGAATTGCCTTTGCCCGATGCCAAAATAGAAATGAAAGAAACCTTGATGGCAGTCATTCATATTCTGATAGAACAAGACAAAGCACAAGAAGTCCAAGTATTTTTTACTTCTCCTACAGATATCTTACGTTATTTGTGGTACAAGCATACAGGATTTTTACAAATCTTAGAGCCTAAAACCATCATTAAACGCAAAAGCAAGAACAGCAAACATATTACTCCTTCTTTAGATGCTGGTGCTTCTTCCAAGCTCAAAGCTACGGAGGAAATTAAGCTAAAATACAGTCGCAAAGAATGCCTCATGGTGGCTACTTGGCTCAATAATTTAGAGGGAGATGTCCAGAAAATTGCAGAAACTATGCACCCCAAAAGAGGCATGTGGATTCGTTTTATTCGTGCTTTGCGTCTCCCTGAATATAGTCATCGCAAGGGTCTTGAGAAACTGAAAGTATTGCTGGATGTATTTTATAATAAAAATTATACTGTGTGGCAAAGCAGGGTAAATCATTTTCGTTTACGCAGCGATGCTGAAAACACATTTAAGTTTCTGAAGCAACGTCCAGGTTTGTTTGCTCGCTCATTATTTGCCAATATGCTTTGGTTTGGTGCAGATGAAACGATTGAGGCATTTAGCGAAGTCATAGACCAAGTACCTGCAAGGCTAGTATTTACCTTGAATATGTATGCTGAAAATTACTTCATCAAGGGTAAAAATAGGCAAGTAAAACCTTTGGGAGGAGTAAGTAAAACTATAGAATCTAATTCTTTGCTTAAACTCTATGGAGATAAAGAGCTTCAGAAAATGAAAGAAGGTATTGAAGATTTATCTCTTTTGGCAATGAGAAAACGCTTTGAGAAGCAAGAAGTAGGTGCCAAGACCATGTACATTGATAAAATGCTCTATTACATGCCTGTCTCGATAGGTGATAGAAGCGAAAATGTGCAAGATTTGCCTTCTGCTTTGATGGGAGCTAGATTTCCAGTTGAGGGAAATATAATTAGGTTATTTATGCAATGGGGTGAGGGTTTGCCTGAGCAACATTTAGACATGGATTTGAGCTGTCATATTGCATATAACCCTACAAACAAAGGAGCAAATTCTGAAATATGCTCTTACAGTAATCTAGTAACAACAGGCTGTAAGCATAGTGGAGATATTAGGTCTATCCCTGAAAAAGTAGGTACTGCTGAATATATTAACATTGATTTGAAGAAACTCCAAAAAGCTGGAGCAAAGTATGTTACTTTTACCTGCAATGCCTATAGTAATGGAGCAATTACACCTAACCTAGTATTGGGATGGATGGATAGTAAATTTCCGATGGAAATCTCTACTAAAACAGGAGTAGCTTATGATCCATCTTGTGTGCAGCAACAAGTCAGAATTACTTATAACCTTACAAAAGGCTTGGTCTTCGGAGTATTGGATGTAGAAAAAAGTGAGATTATTTGGTTAGAAATGTCCTTTCAAAGTCAAGTAGTACAAGGTTTTAGTTTTGCAGGAGTAGAAGCACTTTTAGATAAACTCAATAGCAAACTAAGCATTGGTAATTTGCTTAAAATCAAAGCAGAAGCTCAGAATATTGAGATTGTAGAAGAGTTAGATGAAGATAATCTCGCAGATGAAATCTATGATTTGAAATGGGCTAGTAATTCAGCAGCAGTTACTAAACTGTTGATAGATTAAAGTTTCTTTGACCTCGTTTAGTTAAGTTCCTCAAAAAAATTTAAGTAAAAGAGGTTTTCTTTTTCATCTTAACTCCTACTCTTCCCTCTTTTGTATTGTTCATAGAAGAGAAAAGCCATCAGTACTATAAGAACATAAAAGAAAATAGTACTTACCAATTTATTGGAGGGATTTACCCATATATAGGCTATGAGTAATAAACTAGATGCCAAAGTTAAAACACGGATATATTAATTCATATTAAGAGACCTGATTTAATTTTCAGTAAAGTAAAAATAAATAAATACTATGATAATTAGGGAGTATTATATTCACCTTGTTCAAACGTCTTCGCTTGAACGGTATTTGTTAGTTTAAACTATTGAATATCAGATACTTAAATTCTTTTTATCAGTAGGAATTATTACCGAAATATAAGTAATGATGTAAATTAAAATTATATTTCGTCAAATAAATATACACTCATCTATGTTTTTATACCGTTCATATATAAATAAATGTTAATTATCTATAAAAATTGTTAAATTTTTGTAACCTTTTTATATTACTTCTCCGTATAGAGAGTTATAAATATCTAAAACCATATAATACTAATACTATGAATAACTTTGTCATCAAACCCCTTAACCGTGAGCTAATTCAACGCCAGTACAACATGCAAAAATCAGAGTTAGAGAGTCTTATCAAAATGGGTGTTACTCATGTAGGCATCAAAAATACTCCTAAAGGCTGGTTTGTCATCTTCCCTACTGTGGCAAACTCAGAAGAAGATGCAAAGTTTAAACTTGATTTGCTGTTAGATGATGAAGCTTATGATGAAATATAAAGGGAAAGATACTTTTTCAGTTTAAAAACGCCATTTTGACATATTCAGAATGGCGTTTTTTGTTTTTATGCCAGATTGGCATTAAAACTAGGTTTGATTTGCACTGGTATAGCACTTGCAACCGTGTGAGTAGAATTTAATCATAAACCTAAAGCTTATAATATCATGACACTCACTAAATGGAACAACAAACCTACAAATTCTATTTTTGATAGAACTCTTGATAATTTTCTTAACAATGATTTTGGATTATTAAGCACTAACCATGCACAAAACATTCCTGCCGTTAATATTCAAGAAAACGAAACTGAATATCGCATTGAACTTGCTGTTCCTTACTTGAAGAAAGAAGACATAAAAGTTAGATTTGATAATGGTCTATTGAGCATTAGTGCAGAGCAAAAACAAGAAGTAGAAGATAAAAAAGATAATTATACCCACCGTGAATTTAGCTATCAGAATTTCAAACGTAATTTTAAACTTCCTGAAATCATTAATGAAGAGGCTATAGATGCTAAATATGAAGAGGGTGTGTTAAAAGTAATTATCCCAAAAGAGAAAAAGCTCAGCTTAAAAGACGTGAAATTAACATTGGGTAATTTAGTAATCTGATTTTAAAAAGGTAAACAAATAAAAAAAGCCTACTTCTTCGAGGAAATAGGCATTTTTGAAACATTCTTCAACCAGCTATGCATTGAGTCTTAATCTCAATTCAAGTAATACATAACCAAAGAAATGCCATTATAATAAGTGCTTGATTATCAAATAGATATATATTTTATGATATTAAAATTATCTATTATTGGGAAAAAAACAACTAAATCTAGAGTTTGTATTCCTAAATGAGAGAATTGACTACAAATAAGGAGTTTTACAATGAATATAAAATTTTATCTTATTTTGGTTAGATTCTTACATACAACATGAGAAATGCTTTTTTGAAATGTCAAATTTAAAAAAGTATAGCTATTTTGCGTCCATAATCAAAAACATACAAAAGACGGTTTCTATATTTATAAAAATCGCATGTGTTTTTAACTAAAAAAATTTATTTTAATTTATAATAACTCATTCTAAAAGTCTTAGAACTTTTAATAAAAGAATATGCTTTACAAAATCAATTTAAAAAATGCGAACAAGTCCGTCATCATTGATGACTATGTTCACCAATATTTTGACAAAGATTTATACCTGAAAAGTCTTAATTTTGAAAAAAATCTGCGCCTTCATTCTAGCGGATATGCTGTCTTTCAAAAGGCGTGGAAACAAAAGGATGGTAGTTATAAAACAGAAACCATTTATCTACATAAAAGAATTGCCGAAAAATTTATCCCAAAACCTGAATCGGAAGATAAACTCATTGTAAGAGTAATCAATGGTAATAAACTAGACTGTAGAATTAAAAATCTAGAATGGGCTACGATGTCAAAAGCCTCTCGCAAAGGTAGAAACTATGGCGAAACAGGCTACAGAGGGGTTAGAAAAGATGGCAAACGTTATAGAGCTACTATCTATGTAGAACGCAAAGCCATACACATCGGAATGTATGAAACCGCAGAAGAAGCGGCCCTTGCTTACAATGAAAAATCTAAAGAGCATTTTGGAGAAGAAGGTAAAATTAATAGTATCAGTGCTGATCAAATGGCTACAATCAAAAAAAACAGAACACAGTCTGATTCTTCTAGTACTTATCAAGCAAGTGCTTAAAGTCTAGTAATATATCTTTGGTTTGAAATAAAGCATATAGAATCACATCCATAAAAATAAATGCAAATGCTTGATAACAAGCTACTTATATTTACTTATTTTTTAGATGACACTATGATTAGGTATGCTTTATTTGTTTTTATCTAAGTTTTAATTGTTTTCAATAGCTTTATTTTTTTTGATAAATTAAGCTAGGTAAGAGATGAGTTATGAATTATGAATTATGAGTTTGTAATAATCTGATAATGAGTGTTTTATCTAAACTAGCTTGTCATTTTATTTAATTATTGTTCCTAAGTACAAAAAAATAAGCTAGTCTTTCTAAAAAATTAAATAACTTTAATTTTCAAATCAAAAACAAAAATATGGCATATATTTTCAGTCTAGTAAATCATAAAGGTGGAGTCGGCAAAACTACTACCACACTTAACCTCGGAAAAGGTCTTTCACTAGAAGGTAAAAGGGTATTATTGGTGGACATGGATCCCCAGGCAAACCTATCTCAATCTGTAGGAATAGATAACCCTGAAATGAGTGTTTATGAAGTATTGTGCCAAAATGCTGATCCAGATATTCAAAATATTTCTAAAAATCTTGATATACTCCCTGCTGAATTAAGTCTTTCTACTGCAGAAACACAGTTAATGAGTGAGCAAGTCTCTGGTTATTTTAAACTTAATAATGCTCTCAAGCAAATAACTGATAATTATGATTTTATACTCATAGACTGCCCTCCTTCCCTTGGGATTTTGACGATTAATGCCTTGCTTGCTTCTCATTCTATTATGATTATAGTAGAACCCCAGTACTTGGCTATCAAGGGTTTACAGACTATTATAGAACTTTATACACGCCTTAACCAAAATCTAGGAAAGGATTTAAAGCTATTAGGAATGCTTTTTACTCAGTTTAACAGAACGGTTATCAGTAAGAACATCATGGAGCAAGTACAAGAGAGATACGGTGAATTAGCTTTTGAAACAGTCATCAGACAGAGCGTAAAAATTACAGAAGCAAGTGCTTTAAAACAAGATGTATTTACGTATGAACCTAACTCTGCACCTGCAGAAGATTATCTAAATTTAGCAAAAGAACTTTTAAAGAGAATTTAAGCACCTTATATTATGGCAAAAAAGCAATTTATTATTGATGAACTTAATACAGGAAATAAACAACAATTAAATGATTTACTAAATATTTCGAAAGGACAAGGCAATGATTTCATAAAGAAAAATATTATCATTGACCCTACTTTAAAGGCTTTTATCCCTCCTTTGACATTAGAAGAGATTATTCAATTAGAAAGTAATATCCTTGTTGAGGGCATTAGAGATGAATTAATTATCTGGGAAAACCCTCAGAAAAAAGGTGCTTATGTCTTAATAGATGGACATAACCGATTTAGTATTGCTAGTAAGCATAACTTAGATTTCAAGGTGAAAGTAATGACTTTTGCCAATGAAGAACAAGTCCAAAACTGGATGATTGCCAATCAACTAGGCAAGCGAAACCTTACCGAAACTCAAAAAGCCTATCTCAGAGGAAAACAATATCAACAAGAAAAGAAAAATAAAGGCACTAACCAGTACAATAGTGGGGTGGACAAAATGTCCACCCCATCGGAAAGTCAAGGGGTGGACAAAATGTCCACCCCTCAAAAAACACATGAAAGACTAGCAGAACAATATAAAGTCTCTTCCAAAACTATTCAGAGAGATGAAAAATATGCCGAACAAATAGATATGATTGTGGGAGAAGATAGCCAACTCAAATGGCAAATTCTCAATAAAGAAATTGATTTACCTAAAAATATCTTGCCTACTCTAGCTCAACAAGTTTCTAAAAAAATTATTCAGATTCGTGAAGATTTAAAGAATGGAAAACCTGTAAGAGTGATTTTACAAGAAATAAATCCTCAATCCATCAAATCGCCAAGAGAGGAAGAACTTGCACAAATTCAAAAAGAAACGATACAACAAATTCAAACAGCCGTTAAAAAGAAAGATAAGTCTTTAATAGATACTGCTATCCAAGGTTTAAAAACGCTTAAAAATAAGTTTTAAAAAAGTCAATTATCGTAAAAAAGCTCTCTATTGAGATTAATAGAGAGCTTTTTTTATGATTTATTAAGTCGTTAAATATTTTTCTATTGCTTCTATCAAGTCTCTATTAGTTAGTAGGAAGGTAGCTTTTCATCGTATTGGTATAATGGTGAAGAACTGGTAAAACTTTATTGAATACAGCTGGTTTTTCACTCATTTTTTTCTCGAGCATGGTCAAACTATGATAAATAATCATTACATCTACTTCTTTATACCCATTCTGGAGTTCAATGTATTCAATGTCATTTTTCTCCATTCGCCTTAAAAAAGCTTTCATTAAATGTATTTGCTGAGGGTCTTCCTCAGCAAGTTCACACCAATAATTAAGAAGTTGATTTCTTTTTAAAACATCCATAAAAGCTGTATTGGTGATAATAATATCTCCTGAATGCTGATGGTATTTTGCCCATAATTTAAAGGTCTGATTGATGTAATAGTCTTCTAATTCTTTATCTGCTATTTTATCTTTGGAATATTTTGGAATATCTATTATAGGGTCACAAGATATTTGAACTTCAAAAATACTTAAAGTATCTTCTTGAGTTTTATGAGCATTTATTCTTTGCTGATTAGGTATGCCATCTTCTAAGAATGGTGGATTATCTTTTTGGAAATCATTGAATTCTGATTGAGTAAACATATTACCTACTAAGGTAGCAATCATTTCTTTTTCGTCATTGAGCCATAACTGATAATAAGTACTCTCTAATTCTGTCTTAAATGTAGTTCTGTTTTGCTTGCTCAAATGAATCCAACGCTCCATCGTTTCCCATCCTAGCTCATCATACGATCTGAGATAAAGATTTTTATAATAATATAATTGAGTGCTTAGATGGCGTTTTGTTTTATATTGTAATGCAGAAACGCTTAAAATAACCACACTAAAAAGCAGGAAAAAGAGGGTTTTATTAGAGGGATACCATAATCCATAAAGCAGAAATAGAAAAATAGGTAATATAAAAAATGTAAAAATAGAAGGGTAAAAAAACGATGAAACAGAAGGGTTCTCAAAGCAACTCAAAAAACTATAAAGAGCCGTTACATAACTCATTATCAAGAACCAAAATATCAAACCGTATGTACGATTGATGTATTTAATTGCTTTAGATGCTACTTTCCAGCATGTTACTGAGACCAGAGATAATATTCCGAGCAATAAAACAAAAGATATAATTAATAAAATTGGCATCTTCCCCCCTAATTATGACTGATTACTTCTTAAAGATAGCTTTTTTATTTGTCAATTCATAATTAGGGGAAAGACTTTCAATCCTTTAAAAATCTGCCTAATACCTCATTAAAGGCTTCTGGCTTCTCCAAGTTGGGCATGTGTCCTGCATTTTTGATGATTTCTTTTTGTGAATGAGCAATGCTTTGATGGATGAAATCTGCCATTCTCTGAAAATCTGTAATGTCTTTTTCACCTACTACCACAAGTGTATTTGCTTTTATTTTATCTAAAATCTGTGCTGTGGGAAGCTTTGAAGTAGGCAAAAATTTAGGATTGGTTAGATGAGCACCCGAGTAATCTCTAATCATGGTTTCTATGATTTTAGTATGCTCATTTTGAACAGTAGGTTGCAAAAGCGGATTTTTTGCCCAAGCTAATTTGGCTTTTAGTCCTCCTGCACTTGCTCCTATCTTAAAAACATCTCCCAATACTTGCCTAAATTCTGGTGTGTATTCCGTAAATCCTTGCACATCCGCATCTGCTGACACAAGCTTTTCCACTCGCTCTGGATAGGTCGCCGCAAAACTCAAAGCTATATTTCCTCCCATGGACAAGCCCACGATATGTGCTTTTTTTATCTCTAAATGATCTAAAAGGTCTCTCAAATCATCTGCCGCAATATGTGCATGAGCGTCTCCCTCAAAAACAGATTTACCAAAACCTCGCACATCATAGCGAATGACTTGGTAGTCTTTGGCAAAATATTCTATCTGCGGATTCCACATTCTGCAATCTACGCTTAGCCCATGAATAAAAACGATAGGAAATCCCTCTCCTATCGTTTCATAATATAATTTTACACCTTCTAAGGCCAAGAAATTATTTTTTTCTGTCATTTTCTATTACTTATTTTATGTAAAAAGTTCGGAGTTAAATGAGAAATTATCAATAAGCTAATCTCTCAATAACCTAGTAAGCAAATGACTCATTAATCCACTCTTACGCTACTACACCTTCTCTTTCGTGTTGTACTTCCCTTGATTGTTCTATGCTCATAATTAGCTCATAGATTCTTTGATCTACCTCTGAAACTGCTTGTGCTCTAGGTGCATCATTTTTTTTGAGCAATAGTTTTTTGAAGTGAAGCAAAGCACTCGAGATGATTTTTAGGTCATTGAGCGATACACGTACTTTCTCTGCATCATTTTTTGAATGTGTAGGTTCAGAAAATTCAACTGTAGAGTTGGAAGCCTCTCTCAAGATATTCTCACGAAAAGCGATGACTACTTGATGGGCAAATTTTTTGATAGAAATATATGTGAAACTAGGCATAAGATTGTATTTTTTGTCCTGCAACTTTTATAAAGATAAACAAAAAAATATCTATTTAGACACATCAAACAAGGTTTTTTAAAGTCCTAACTGCTAACTAGCTGATAATTAGTTAGAAAAAATTTAATTTTTTTTTCTTTATAAAAGGCTTGTTTTTTCACTCGAAAATACAGTTTTTGAGCCAAAAATCCTTAGTCCTTGATTTTCTGATATTTAGGTCTTTTTATGCTGATATTGGCTTAGATTGCCTATTTTTGACCTCCTGTTGCTTTTTATGATATAAAAATAGATGTTCCTTAAACTCGCATGGCGAAATATTTGGCGAAATCCTCGCCGTTCTTGGTTGATGATGGGAAGTTTGGTGCTGACTATCTTGCTTTCGCTCCTCATGCAAGCACAGCAGGAAGGCACTTACAGAGCCATTCTCAAATACGCTGTCAAAAATCATTCAGGGCATTTACAGATTTATCCTCCTACTGCTGATTCTAAGCAGAACGCTCCTCTCCTACTCGGTCATTTGAGTGTGCTTGATAGTCTTTCTCAGACTGATTTTAGGGAAGATATTCTCATTCCTCGTTTGGTAGGACAGGCTGTGGCACATAGCAGTCATCAAACACAAAATATCTATCTATGGGGAATTGACCCTAAAAAAGAAGAGCTTCTTAGCAAGCCTTCTCAGTACCTCGTGAAAGGTCATTATTTTAATCAAGTAAATCAAAAATCAGTTCTAATAGGACAAGGACTTGCTCATCACCTTACACTTACTGTGGGAGATTCTCTGCATTTACAAAGCCAAAACCAAGCAGGAGAACTGGTGAAGCAGAGTTTTTATATTCAAGGAATCGTAAAGCTACCTCTCTCAAATCTTGATAAAAAGATGGTGTATATGCCTTTACAAACGGCTCAAAGTTTCTGGGAAGCACCTAAAAACGTAAGCTATTATGCTCTTTTACTAAAAAATCCTTCTTCTATTTCTCATAAGAAAGCTATTCTTAAAAATGCCCTCCCTCCTAGCCTTGCAACGATTAAAACATGGAAAGAAACTCAAACCGAACTTTCACAGGTCATCCAAAGTCAGCAATGGGGTGCGGGTTTGATGCTTTCAGTTTTGTATGTCGTGATTGGTCTTGGGCTTTGGATGAGCATGGTTTTGCTTACACACGAGCGAAGAGATGAATTAGAGGTTTTAGTCAGTATTGGCATGACTCGCTTGGAGTTGGGTTTCAGTTTGGCTTTAGAGATGTTGCTTTTAGGTCTTTTGGGCTTGTTGATGGGTAGTTTGATGGCTATTCCTCTGTTGTTTTATCTCATGCAAAATCCCATCATGCTTTCTGGGTCTATTGCGGATGCTGTGAGCGATTTAGGGCTTAGACCTAGCCTAGACTATTATTTTGAATTTTCTTCGCTTATAGTACCTAATTTAAGACTTTTAGGAGGTCTTCTGTTTGTGAGTTTGTATCCTGTCTATCAACTATTCCATTTTCGGACTAAAAACACCTCCCTTCGTATGTGGAGTTTTAATAGTTTGGGCTTGATTCCTTCTCTTGCCTGGAAAAATCTCTTGAGAAATCCGACCCGTAGTTTGCTGATTGTATCTTCTATCGGCATCGGGCTAGGTGTAGGCACTTTTATCTGGGCTTTTGCAAATGGCCTACAAACACAAAGATTACAATATCAACTCAATCACAGTTTAGGACATCTTAAAATCACTCATAGAGATTTTGATGAAGAAAAACCTTTAAATGCTTTTCTTCATTTTGAAGGAGATTTAAAAGAAAAAATAGAAACACTAGGAGAAGAAATGACTGCTTTTAGTCCTCGCCTAAATGTGTATGGAATGGCTAATAGCTCAAAGAATAACTTAACAGTAGATATCTATGGAATCATTCCTGCTGAGGAGCGGAAGGTTTTTTTGATGTATCAAAATGTAATCAAAGGCTCTTATTTTAAAGATGATTCTATCAAAAACCCTATCTTGATAGGCAATAAACTTGCTCAATATCTAAATCTCAGATTAGGCGAACATCTCTTACTTACACTTCCTCAACTCAATCAAGTCTCTCGTCAAGATACTTTTAAAGTTGTAGGAATCTATGCTATGCACAATGAGCGTTTTGAAAAAACGCATGTGTTTATCCAAGCAAGTGATTTTCAAAAATATACAGGCTTGAGAGTAAATGACTATCATCAGATTATGCTTAAAACAAGTAATCATCGTCTGGCAATTCCCCTTTCTGATGCATTACAATCTAAATTACCTTCTTACCAAGTGAAAAGCTGGGCAGAAATTGCTCCTGAATTTGCTTATTTAGAAGAGGTATTAGGGCAGTTCTTTACTATTTTTACGGGTATTATTTTACTGGCTTTGAGCTTCGCACTGATGAATATGATGCTGATGTCGGTGCTAGAACGACAACAAGAATGGGCAATGCTTATTTCAGTAGGTATGCAAAAAAAGCAAATATTCTTGCTCGTCATTCTAGAAACTATTTTCTTAGCTGTCTTTGGCTTGGGTGTGGGCTTAGGTCTGGCTTGGATAAGCATTGCTTGGTCTCATTCTGTGGGAATTGATTTGGCTTGGTTTGATACTCAATTTACCAAAATGGGCATCAATACAAAGATTTATCCTTTTCTCACTTACAAAGAATACCTCACTGTCGGAGTTCTTTTGATAATTACTGCCTTGCTCTCTGCCTTGTATCCTGCTTGGCTTGCCCTCAAAACCAATACAGTCAAAGCTTTGCATAAAAATTAATTAAATGAAAGAAGACATCATCTTACAAATTGAAGATTTATCTAAAACTTATCAAGAAAAGACAATGCCTGTGCAGGCTTTGCAAAAAATTAACTTGACTGTATATCAAGGAGAATTTACTGCCTTGGTAGGACCTTCGGGAGGTGGTAAAACGACTTTATTCAATTTAATTGCAGGCTTAGATTTGCCTACAAGTGGAAAAATACTAATAAATAATACTGAAATCACGGCTTTGAGCGATGCACAAAGGATTTTGTTTCGTAGAAATCACCTCGGTTTTATCTTTCAGAGTAATAACCTAGTACCCGTCCTGACGGTCTATGAAAATATTGCACTTATTATGCAACTGCAAAAACAAGCTAAAAAAACCATTCGGGAAAGAGTACTTTTGTTGGTTGAAAAATTATTTTTAGAAAATCAATTAAATAAATTACCAAGAGAACTCTCAGGCGGACAGCAACAGCGTGTAGCAGTAGCAAGGGCTTTGGCTACTCGCCCTCCCCTCGTACTAGCAGATGAACCTACAGCCAATCTTGATCTTAAAAATGCTGAAAACTTACTAGAATTGATGAAAAAACTCAATGAAGAGGAAGGTACTACCTTTATTTTCTCTACGCATGATGCCCGTGTGATGCACCATGCACAGAGAATTGTAAAAATTGAAGATGGGATTTTAACTATGATTTAAAATAATTAAATGAAAACTGTGATTATAATAAAAGAGGTTATCTGACAATTTTTGTGGAGCTTGAATAATTAAGGTTATTATAAAAATGTATCTGCTTGATAATAAGAAAGTTAGATATATTAAGGACACTAGTTCTATTGTTTACCACAAAAATTGTCATACAACCATAAAAGAGCAGTCAAGAATTGTTTCTAGACTGCTTTTTTTATTAAATGCTAATAATATTATTAGTTTAAATCAAAACTAAAAGTGCCTTCTGTCATTTCTCTGACTTCTGTATTATTGTTAGTATTTACAGCACGAAAACTAAAAGTGCCTTCTAATTTAATCCCATCAAAACGAGTAATACGTACTTCATCTAAACGCTCAGGATTCTTGACACCATAATATACCTCTGTGTTAGGTACTAAAATATAGGCAATGGAGGCGTTTTCATTTTTATCATTCTGTAATTCATCGATTAATGAAATCTGATAAGCCATGTTAGGTTCATCTTCAAACCAGTTGAATAAAATTGAAACACTTTCTTGCTCATTTCTAGGTGCATTAATAGAAAGAACATACCGCTCTGGATTATCCGAAGATATAATTCTTTTGTCTAATGTTGCATTAGACTGCCATAAAACTCCATTGGATTTAAGGCTTACTGTACCCTTGCCAAAACTGGGCATTATATCTTCTTGCTCTGAATCGCAGGATAAAAGCAAACCAAAAGTGGCTAATAAGAGAATAATTTTGATTGTTTTCATTTGAGTAATTATTAAATTATAAGATTAATACCAAACATACCAATTAGCTGGACTCACAGTATATTGACCTTGAGGTAAATGTGCTGGAACTTCTATTTTGAGAAGATTTGCACTTACATTATAATTCCATCTTTGAGTTGGAGCAACATTACTAAAATTATAACAAAGTATTTGTTCGTAATTTCCATTATATGTTGTTCCAGTTACATTTGGGAAAGAATTTGTGCAAGATCTTGAAAAGGGAGTATTGGTAGGCACAAACTGTACTTGAGAAATAAGATTATTTACAAATACCCTCCTTGGATTATTTACTACATCCCATTTCCAATTTTTCCTTTTATGTCTTCTTTCTAATTTCATTCTGAAATAAACCCATTGTGTTCCTCTATCATGGAAAATAGCTACTTCATACACAATTTTCCACCTACGTCCTTCTGCATCATACTCAAATTGATATCTTGCATCAAAAGTATTACCTGATTTTGACATATATGTAGTAGTTACTGGGTATTTAGGGTAACTTTGAATACTTGATAGGTTGAATGTACCATTTGTTTTTAAACTACTCTCTTGTGATGTAGGAATGTAATAACTTTGACCTCCATTTAAAAACACAACAGTATCACCAATTTGGAACTCTCCTTTTTCATTAACAATAGAGGCATAGAAATTTGGTAAATCAAAATCATCCGTAAGTTTTGTGTCTTCTGAAACACTTTGTACCAAAACTTTATTAACTGAACGAACTGAAGTAAAACCTAGACCATTTTCCCAAATATCTAGTTGTGCATCTGATTTCCCTCCCAAATCTTGTAAAACTTGCTGAAGAGAACTCTCATTGGTAAATACCAATCTACCTGATTGGTTAGAAACAAGACCTACACTTTTATTAAAAAGTGTGTTAGTTTCTTTTTCGGAACTAGCTAAATTGTCTGGTTGAATTTTTTCTTCACAAGAAAAAATTACCCCCCCCCAACAATAAAAATGCCAATAAATGTGATTTAGACATACAAAATAATTGTTTGATTATAAAATAGAGGCTATCTGGTAGCTAAATTATGAGTAATTTTTGAGAAAATACAAAAAATAATTCTCTTTTTATAAAATAAATTTATTATATAAGATACTGATTTTCAGATATTCAAAATAAAATATAAGTTTGTATTGTTATTTTAGAAATTATTTTCTTATTAAACTAATTAAATTTTTTATTTTCTCGTTTTGAATCTTATTTATATCTCATTTTTTTTTCATTCTTTCACTCTAGATAGTTGATTTTCGAGTATATTGATTTCTTTTTTTATTTTCTCTACACATTATGCACCGTGTACAGAGAATTGTAAAAATTGAGGATGGAAAGTTGAGTGATGAGTAATTATTTTTTACCACGAAGAATAGTTTTGTAGTAATTATTTTTAACCATGAAGTTCACTAAGGACACCAAGAAAGCCTTCGTGTGCTTAGTGGTGATTACTTTTATTTTTACCACGAAGTTCACTAAGGACACCAAGAAAGCCTTCGTGTGCTTAGTGGTGATTACTTTTACCAAGAAATTCACTAAGGACACCAATAGAAACTTAGTGAGCTTCGTGTGCTTAGTGGTGATTACTTTTTACCAAGAAAGATACTCAGAAAACCATTATTCTAATATCAATCGCTCCCTCCTAACCAATTCACCTTGTTTGATTTCAATGTAGTAATTGCCAGTACTCACACCTTCAAGACTATATCGGTGTCTTTGTGAGTTTTGATTGACATTGAGAAGGTGTTTCCATTCTTTTAGCTTTTCACCCAATGTTGAATAGAGACTTACTTCTACTTTATCTTCTTTTGGGTTAATCCATTCTAGCTGAAAATATCTTCCTGTAGGATTAGGATATAGCTTTACTTGTGGTAAAAATGCTTCACTAGGATTGCTTGTAATCACAGTTTCATCTTTGAGACGCAGTAATTTACTATTACTCGTAAGCATAAGCACATAGATTTCTCCATCTGCATCTTGCCCAAATGCTGCAACATTGCTTGGAGCAGTCATCAATAATTCATTGCTTGCTGTACCGTTATCATATTCTAAAGCCCAAATACGGCGACTTACATAGTCAGCATAGATGTATTTTCCATATAGCTCTGAAACAAGATTGCTACGATAGACAAAGCCTCCTGTGATAGAGCGATCTCCATTGTCATGGTTATATTCAAAGATAGGCAATATCGTTCCAGCAGAGTTACAACCTGTACTAGGGCTATAGCAGGTCGTACCTTCTAAGATTTTCCAGCCATAATTTCCTCCATTTTCTAATAGATTAATCTCTTCTACCTCATTTTGTCCTACATCTGCTATCCAAGCTTGTCCTGTTTCGCTATCAAAACTAAATTTCCAGGGATTACGCAAGCCATAGGCATAGATTTCTTCTCTAAAATTACTGCTATTCCCCTTGAAAGGATTATCAGCAGGAATGGCATAGGAGTTTCCATTTTCGCCTTGATTTACATTGATTCTAAGAATTTTACCCAGTAAATTTCCTCTATTCTGAGCATTATTTTGAGGGTCTCCTCCACTTCCACCATCTCCTACAGCGATGTATAAAAAGCCATCACTCCCAAAGCTAAGTTTACCTGCATTGTGGTTTGTAAAAGGCTGTGAGAATTTAATCAGTTCTAATTTACTATTCGGATTGGCAGAAAATGGATTATTTGCATTGACTGAAAAGCGAGCAATCACTGTTTCTAATCCTGTGATGTCTTGAGTATAGTTGAGATAAAAATAACCATTTTGAGCGTAATTTGGATGAAATGTCATCCCTAACAAGCCTCGTTCTCCTCCATCTTCTACCTGTGTTTGTATATCTAAAAAGATTTGCTTTTGTGGATTGGCTGCACTTTTATCAAAGACTTCAATGAATCCTTTCTGAGATACTATGAAGATGAGATTGGTATTGGCTGGGCTGTAGGTCATCTCTACAGGCTGATCAAATGTAAGAGAAGGAAAAACTTCTTCTAAAGAATAATCTTGTGCAAAAACGCTTGGTGTAAGACCAAAGATGGTCAACATAAGGAGGTAAAGTGATTTTAGCATGAGTGTGTTTTGTTTGATGAATGATTCACTTAGATAACTTTGCTAAAATGAGAAAGTTTGAAGTTGGTTGTTTAATAGAGTTGTTACTTCTTTTCAGTTGGGAATCTTGGAATGATAAGCTAATGCAAAAGCTTTTCGTAAGCAATTTCCTATGTTTTCTATGTGTCTATGTGGTTGTAAACAAGCTAAAGTGTTCGTAGTCTGTGTACAATAACTCTAATGAGGATTATACAGACTAGGTTTTTACCACAAGGACACGGAAAACGCAAAGAAAACCTTAGTGTTCTTCGTGGTTTATTAGGTTTTTACTACTATCGACTGATAAACTTATCTTTGTGGGTGATTCACCTTTGTCCAAAATAAGCCAATCTAGTGTAACACTATAGACATCTGCAGCTCTTTCAAGAATTTCAATACTTATTACATCTGTTCCTTTTTCAATTTTACTAAGTGCACTTTGTGTAATATGCAGCGTTTTAGCAAAGTCTATTTGAGTCATTTCTAGTAATAATCTAATTTTTTTAATGTTTTGTCCTATATAATTCATTTTATAAATATCTATTTAGAATAATTTATTATTCTACTTGGAATATTCTATAAGGAATATTACTTTTGTTACTGTTACAACTTTATAACAAAAAGCTACTCAATAATGATTAATAGCTTCTGAATGTTCTTTGACATCTTGTGCTTTTTTAAGGTCTTTAATGGCGGAAGAATCTGCTATACTGCCTAGCCTTTTTTCAAATAACAATATCAGGCTTTTGATATACTTATGGATTCTTACAGAATGACAAAATTAGTTTACCTCTCTTTCTTTAGCCAATATTTCTTTCACCTTACGCTCTATAAGTTCTTCTAAGTTCTCATCTTTTACACTTTCTTGCTCTCTAAACATCTGACCGCTACCTTCTACCAACCAAAGAGGATTAAGATTTGGAAATTCTACTATTATTCTTTCAAGTATATCTACACTAAAAGATGATTTACCTGCTACTATTTTTCCTACAAAACCATTTGAAACTCCAATTTTTTTTTCGATTTCTGTTTTAGGGATTCTACTTTTTTCTACAAATAATGCAAACCTTTCTTTTATATTTAACATTTTTTATAATATTTTCTAATTAAATAGAATATTTTACTTAAAATTAATGTAAAAATAGCTTATTTTCTCTTACTGTTATATCCATCAATTATCTTTATCAAACGCTAAAAATAAGTTAGCTAGTTTCAAAAGTAACTCTATTTACTCTAAAACTTTTGACCGTTCTTTGACATCTTGTACTTTTTTAATGTCCTTTGTGGCAAATTATACTTAACCTACTTCTATCATTCTGGAAGAATCTGCTGCACTGCGTAGCCTTGGACACACCTTCAGATTCTTACAGAATGACAAGGACTAATCGCCTGTAGGAATACAGGAAATAGCGAAATCTCACCTTGGCAATGGTCTATTTTCGAAGAAAATGAAAGACCAATGGTGTAAGTTAATCGCCTGTAAGGATACAGTAAATGACGAAAAAATTCTACTCTATCTCACCAACTATTTGCAGTGCTTTGTGGTACAATGAATTACTCAAACGAAATCTAGCCTTTACACGAGCTAAATCCAATGTATTTTTCAACGAAAAAATTAACCCTTTTTGTTTGGCTAAAATCAATATGCCTAATGAGCCAATTATTTCTAAGCCTCGATTATGGGCGATTTTCCGTCCTTTATGCTCATCAATCAATAGATAATCAGCTTTTAGTAGTTTAGCTAAATAAATAGCTTCTGATTCACCCTCGTCTAATACTGCCTTTAACTCCATTAGGCTGTCATCAGATTTCACTTCTTCTACTTCTATCCAGTCAGCTTCTAATATTGGAGAAATATCTTGTCCTAGATGTGAATATTCTTGCAACTCTTTGAATACTGCTTGTGGAATAATAACTTTACCATAAAGTGTTTTGAGTATTTCTAACTTATCAATCGCCAAAAACAAACTTAGAGGTGAATTATCACTCACAATAATCATATATCTAACTTCATTTTAGCAATAGTCTTCAAATCTTGGTTGAGGTCACTCTCATCATAATTCAATGAAATATTATTCTTTTCCATAAGGGCTAAAAAATCCCACCTTTTTAAATTGACTAATCGACAAGCCTGTGCCATACTAAATAACTTTTTATCATAAAGCATCAATGCTAACTGTTCTTTTAGATGTTCTTCTGTAATTCCTGCTTCTTTTAGTAATTTATCTTCAATCTGAATTATCATATTTTTTGAGTTTTTTAAAATAACAAAAATTAATTTGCTTCTCTTTCCCTAGCCAATATTTCTTTTACCTTACGCTCGATGAGTTCTTCTAAATTCTCCTCTTTTATAGTTTCTTGCTCTCTAAACATCTGACCTTGGTCTAAATGAATATAATCTGGAGAAATATTAAATTTATTAATCAAAGAATCAATCATATCAAGAGTAGGATTTCTCTTTCCTAATTCTATGGCACTCAAATTAGCTTGTTGTATGCCTAATTTTTCAGCAAACTCAGATTGTGTTACTGCAAGATATTTTCTTATTTTTCTGAATTTTATGCTATAATTACTTGAATTAGTCATATAAAATTATTTTTTAATATCATTAAAATATTAAATATATCAAATTGTTTTTTTATTATATCATTTTGATTTAATATTGCACTACAACTTATCTCTATCAAACGCTAAAAATAAGTTAGCTAGTTTCAAAAGTAACTCTATTTACTCTAAAACTTTTGACCGTTCTTTGACATCTTGTGCTTTTTTAATATCCTTCGTGGCAAATTATACTTAACCTACTTCTATCATTCTGGAAGAATCTGCTATACTGCGTAGCCCTTTTTCAAATAACAGTATCATTCTTTTGACACGCCTGAGGATTCTTCCAAAATGGCAAAGTAAACGATTATTAATTATTAAAAACCTATATTATATATCAGTCAGATCCAAAAAGATTATCTTTATCTTTAGTCAATAACTCTACAATCAAAGTCTTTAATGATTCAAAATCAGTCTTTGAAACCATATCAGCTTTAATTTCTTGCACATCTTTAGCCAAAGTATCTACTTTTCCATTTTGTACGACAAACTGTTTTAATAAATCATGAAAATCATTAGAGGCTATTACGATTTTATTTGTGGAGGTGCAAGCCAAGAGGCTTGCACCAGATATCACCTCGTCTAAGCGTCTTCGCTTGGACGGTATCATACAATATAAAAATATCGTAATAATGTCTATTTATAATTCAATTTAAAAAATACGATATTTACGAACCTTCTCCTGTCTCTTTACCTAATACTTTTTTAAGAAACTGTACTCTATCTTCTGTGTGCCGCAGTTCCATTTCAAAATACTCTTTTAATAGACGATTTTGAGCAATCACCATATCAAGAGGTTGCTCACTATTCTGCGTAGGCAAAAATGGATTTTCAAGATTTAATATTTCAATGAGTTGTAAAGCATAATCTAAACTCATTTTGATTTCGCCTTTTTCAAGCTTTGAATAAGCTACTTGACTAATCCCCATTTTTTCAGCAATCTCAGCTTGAGTATAAAGTCCTTTTCTTGCTGTTTTTACTTGTTTTCTGAATTTTTCAAAACTATCAACTTCCATTTTAAAAGTTTTATAAAACAATTTTTTTGTTTATTTATAACAAATAGTTTTTAAATTAAAACTAAATGTTATATATTAGCACTTTAATTAATAAATATATAACCTATGAAAAATCTTGATCATCCTTATCAGGTCTATTCGCTTGAATCTGCAGGAGTATCTTCTTTCTTAACTTCCTTCAGCACTTCATGCATCAGACTCTTTAACTCTGTCATTTCTGATTTTAGACTTGTATCATTTTTTAATAACATCATAAAGAAATCTTGGATATTTTCAGGATTAATAGAGATTTGTACTTCTTCGTTTTCTGTAGTCGCTTGCTTGAGTGGATTAAAAATATCAACTTCAAGATAAATTGCTACTCTAATAGCCCTATTCATAGGGAAAACTTGCCTTTTTGTTTCATAATCTGCAAGTGTAGAGGGAGGAATATTACAAGCTTCGGCTAAGGCACTTCTTGATAGACCTTTTGCTTTTCTTGCTTCTATTAATCTATCTACAAGTGCATCATTAATTTCATCACTTTTTTCCGTTATATCGTCCATTGTTACAGTAAAATAATTAAAAAAACGACAAGTTGTTTAAAATTTATTTTTTTATCCGAAAAA
>JBBRUH010000020.1:0-22962 GCA_038248005.1 Cytophagales bacterium
CTGATGGTTTTGCAGACCAATTTGGAGGGCCTAACCAAAAGAAATTTATGATAAAGCATTTCAGAGAGCTACTTCATAGTATTCACGAAAAACCTATACACCAACAAAAAGAAATACTCAATAAGGTATTAGAAGATTGGAAAGGTAAAGAAAAACAAGTAGATGATATTTTAGTGCTTGGAATAAAATTTACTCAATAGAGTGATAGAGTAGGATAGTATTAAAGTTTAGAAACTCCTAAGTAAGAGAGAAGTTATTAATTATTAGGTCATTGATAATGAGCATTTCGGTCAAAATAAATGTTTATTTTCAAACTGTTACTAAATCATTTCTTACCTAATTATCTATCTCTAAACCCAGCTTTTTCTTAAGGTCTTCTAATAATGGGTTTTTACCTTGCAAATGCTCAAACTTCTGAAAATTAGAATAAGGTTTAGTATCTACATTAGGAATCACTTCTTCTATTTCAAGAGTAATTTCATTATTTTCTAATTTTTTTTGGAGTAGTTCTACAAATTTTTGACGGTATGGCTCAAATTGAGTTATCTGTGCTTTTTCTAATCCCAATATTACTTTATAGTTTTCACCGATTTTGAGACCTCTATTGAGAATCTTTTGAAGCTCAATATTTTGGGATTCTCTTTTTCTAAAAAAAGCAATGAACTGCTGTAAATCTTCTAAGCCAAAAGGCTTAGGGAGCTTTTTTTCATCTGTGCTTTGTGTGCTTTGATGCACTTCTTTTTCTAGTTCTTTGATATCAATAGACACCGAAACTATCGGAATAGCCTTTGCTTTTATGGCTTCGCTTGAGTTATTTTTTGGAGCATTATATCCAGAAGAGCTTTCTTTAAGCTGAGAAGGCTTTTCTTGGGTTTCATTCAACTTTTTTTTTTCGCCATTGTCAGTGGCTTGGGGCAGTTCTGTCAGACTCAATGCAGCCCTAATGTGTGTGATTTTCATCAAATCAAGCTCTACCTGCAGTCTAGGATTTTTGCTATTCTTATAGGTCAAATCACATTGATTCATGATATTAAGAGCTGACAAAAGAAAAGAAACCTCCGTCTTTCTTGCCTGCTCGGCATATTGTTTTTTGGCTTTTTCGGGTACTTCTAAAAGCTTTAGGGTCGCTTCATTTTGGCAGACCAGCAAATCACGAAAATGCTTGGCAAGCCCCACCACAAAGTTATGCCCATCAAAACCCTGTCTTAGTACTTCGTCATAAATAAGCAAAGCCTCTGATAGGTTTTCTTGCAAAAAAGCATCTGTTACTCTAAAATAATAATCATAATCAAGGATATGAAGATTGGCAATGGTAGTAGCATAGTCTATCTTTTTGTCTGCCGAAAAGGTAGAAATCATATCAAATAAAGACAGTGCATCACGCAAGCCTCCATCCGCTTTCTGGGCAATAAGCTCTAAAGCATCATCTTCTGCTTCTATACCTTCTTTTATAGCGATTCTGCGCAGGTGAGGTGTAATGTCAGAAACCTCTATGCGTTTAAAATCAAAAATCTGACACCGAGAAAGAATAGTAGGAATGATTTTATGTTTTTCGGTAGTAGCTAAAATAAATATTACATAGCTTGGTGGCTCTTCTAAGGTTTTCAAAAAAGCATTAAAAGCCGAGTTAGAAAGCATGTGAACCTCATCAATGATATATACCTTGCGTGAACCAATCTGTGGTGGAAATCTTACTTGGTCAACTAGGCTACGAATATCTTCTACACTATTATTAGAGGCTGCATCTAGCTCATAGACGTTGAGCGAGCCATTTTTTTGAAAGGCTTGGCATGAGTCACACATTCCACAGGCTTCGTAGTCAGAGGTAGGTGTGAGGCAGTTGATAGTCTTGGCCAAAATACGGGCACAAGTAGTCTTACCTACTCCCCTAGGGCCACAAAAAAGAAAGGCTTGTGCCAATTGATTACTTCTGAGGGCATTTTTGAGTGTAATGGTAATGTGTTCTTGCCCCACTACTGAGTCAAAAGTAACAGGGCGATATTTACGAGCAGAAACTACAAAATTTTCCATAATGCAAGATACAAAATTGACTAACTTATCACAAATTTAGGCTTCAAAAGTAGTTTACAAAAAGTCAAAAATCTTACACTTATAGAAATATCTTTATTTAGCATTATTTTTGAATAAAATATTGGGAAGTTACTTATTATGACGTAATTTTGAATTTACAGAACTAATTAAAGTTCGTAGTAAGTCATAATTAAATAGAGTTTAATAGAATTTCATCTTTTCTATGCTACTATTTTACTATCAATTGTCTTTAAGCAAGATAATCCTAAACTATTCTAATTTAGAGAGCGTTGATAGTACAAATAAGAAAAATATGGAATATTTAGATTGTACCACACACCCAAATCAAGAAGAAATGAGTATTGTTAGCCCTCAGGCAGAATCTTACTTAATCCAAAACGAGCGTTTAGCTTCCGTTTTTTCCTTTTTGGCTTTTGTTTTTACAGTAGCCTTAATAGGCCTGTTTTTTGGGTTATTATTTAATTTATCCATAATCACCAAACTGACTCTTCTTTTATTTTTAGGTATCTCCATCATAGCAGGAGTCGCTATCAATTGCTTGGACAAAAGACTCTCTATCAAAAATTCACAAGCTCAAATAGAAAGAATATTAAATCAAATGGATTAACTTTTACTCCAATATATAAAAAGAAAAGCCTTGTTCTACGAGTTAGAGCAAGGCTTTTTTTGATTTTGATATAGTATCATAAAAAAACCTACTAAGTCTATTAGACTTAGTAGGTTTGAGAGTCTGTAAAATAAATAATAATTATTTTTGATTAGTAAGGCTTTCAAAATAAAGTACGCACTTAATATTATTAAAACATTGATTATTAGAATATTATAGATTAATAACCAATAACTAATCTCTTACTTAGTAAGGTTTTCTTTAGAGTTATCTTGTCTTTCGTCAAACAAAATACGTACTGCAGGTGAAAAGGTATCTTCATATTGTCCACTACGAACAGCCCAAAGAAAAGCTATTAAAAAACCTCCTGCTACTAGAATACTTACGATGATGAGAACGATAATGACTGACATTTGTGTTGGATTAAATCTTAGAATCTATTTTAAATAATCAAATAAAAAGAGCTGACCTCTATCTTGAGAGGCCAGTTCTCCAAACTTAATTATGAATTAAACTTATGAAATTTCTTATCAATAATTTTAGTATCTGTAATGATCAACTTTTTATATGTGTAATGATTAACTTTTTATATCAAATACAATTATGAACCTTTACCAAAGACTTCACAAATTAACTATAAATCTCCAAAATAAAAAATGATCAAAGTCAGATTTTCATATTACTTTCAAAATTAGGCATTTTTTTTCAACTTTGTTTCTAAAATATTTCTTGAATGCCAAGAGAAGTACAATATTATAGTGTTCTTTGTTTTTTTCAAATTAAAACAAAATGAATATCATTTCGTTGATTTTAAACCTAAAGTGATTTAATTTTCTATAAAACACTTTCAACAACTCTACACTGGCATTTATTGATATCACATGAAAAAACACAGTATTTTTTATCTCCTATTAAGTTTAGTAACGCTGTATAGCCTGATATTATCTCCCAACAAAGTTTATTCACAAGAGAGTAATTCCAATGCACAAGTATTTAAGAGAGTTATCTCTGCTCAGATATATTACAATAGTCAGTGGATTCTCAATGGTGATACTATCGATAAAATCACTACTATTTTTGATACCCTACAGCCTACTTATATTTCCGGTTTGATTTATCTAAACGAATCTAAAAAAATAGAAACCATTCATATACAAGCTTTTCAGGCTATTCGTAAGATTTTGCCTAATACCAAGCTAGATATTACACTTAATCCCAATCAATACAAAAAAGCTGAAGATTTGGTCGCAAAAATGAAATCTATCAATGCTCAAATAAAGCCTGATATTTGGTATTTAGATTTTAGTGCTGATGCTTATAAAGTATCTCCAAAACATCTATCAGAGGCGATAGAGTATGCTCATTCGCAAGGACAAATGATAGGTGGAAATGAGATAGACAAGATATTACTCAAGGAGGCTGATTTTGTGGCAGTGCATGATGGGCAAGAGATAGACTTAAAGCTCAAAGACGAAATTAAAGAAATGTCAGAAAATAATACATTGACTATCCTCTTTCAAATCAACAATGATAGCAATAGAAGCAACGATGATACAGTTCATACGTTTATAAAGAAATGGAAAACTTATGAAAGGATAGAACATATCAAGCGATTGGCACGCAATCAAAATTCTTGGAAGTATCGCTTGATGTATCCTGTTTTCTTTCCAGTTTATTTACATAGAGATGCATACAAAGCCAATGAAGATGGTGATGCTCTCAAAATTTTTAAAGAGTTAATGATTAACTATAATTAATTCTAAACTAATTTAGACACTTAAAAATAACGTATAAAATGCAAGAACGAAATAAAAATACGGAAAATATAACAGAAGCCATCAAATCTATTGATGAGAGAATGAAAAAGGCTGTTTCTCCAAAAGAACATGAAGATTTGGAACAAAAAATGGCGGAATTGATGGAGAAGTTATTACATCAAATACGCCCTAAGTAAACTTACTTTGTGAGCAAAACTTATTGTTTACAGCTATTCACAGTATTATAAAAAAAAAGTGGCTCGTAAAATACGAAGCCGCTTTTTTTATATTAAATTCTGTTTTAGTAATGGTTTAAAAATAAAATGGACATTTATCTTGACCAAAATGCTCATTATCAATAACTTAATAATCTAATAATTAATCTCTTACTTAATGCTCGTAAAATAGAATTATTTAAGTAGATTTTTTCTCCTTAAGATAGCATCTGTAAATCTAAGATCATTATCAGAATTAAAAATCTTAAATGGCAGATAGATAAATTGGGCCTTAGAAAACATCAATAAATAAGCATCTTTAGTTTTTTGAGCAGATTTTATCATTTCCCATTTCATCTGCATCCCCTCTTTTGCATTTTTCTTCATTAAAATTTCTTTTCCACTAATTTCGTAGGTAAATTTTTCAAACATGGGCTTCATCTGCTCAAGTTCTGGTGCTCCTGTAAACTGAACCCACCAAAATAAATAGTAAAGTAATAACCCTATAGGTGCAAATATGTATATCCAGATGTTGGTATATACTAGATTGAGCAATAAATTAAGAACGATAACCCCAAAGAATATACTCACAGGTAGCCACCACTGGGTTTTAAGTACGTTGGAGAGACCAATTTTACGATAGGTCTTCTTTGGTAATTGGTATTTTTTTGTTTTGACAATCATAAATTGATTTTATCTAAATTTAATCTTTTGCTAATTTTTGAATAGCCTTTAAGACAAGTCTGCAAAATTACGCTATTTTTTTGATTCTCTGAAAATCATATTTTATAATTTCCGAAGAGAGAGAGAATATCTAACAATAGGTTTCAGATTACTCATAACTTATCTCACATCACTATTTATCAGACTGCTTTTAGGCTAATATCCATACTAGGGGCAGAGTGAGTGAGTGCACCCACAGAAATAAAATCTACACCCGTTTCGGCTATTTCTTTGATGGTTTCCTTTGTGATACCTCCTGATGCTTCTAAAGGAATGCGTTTATTGACCATTTTGACAGCTTTTCGCATATCTTCGGGAGACATATTGTCTAGCATAATATAATCTGCCCCTCCTACCTCTAAGACTTTTGCAAGTTCTTCTAAATTTTGAGTTTCTATCTCTATGTTTAAATCTTTGCCTGTTTCTTTGAGATACTCTTTGGTGCGTTGTAGAGCTTTCTCAATGCCTCCTGCATAGGCAATATGATTGTCTTTGAGCATAACCATATCAAATAAGCCGTAGCGGTGATTCGTGCCGCCTCCTATTTTAACTGCCCACTTTTCTGCTAGGCGAAAGTTAGGAGTTGTCTTGCGTGTGTCTAAGAGTTGAGCTTCGGTATGTGCAATAAGTGCCATGTATTCGCTCGTAAACGTAGCTATTCCACTCATTCTCTGCATACAGTTAAGCACTAAACGCTCTGCTTTAAGGATAGACTGTGCATTGCCTTCTACCCAAAGTCCTATATCACCATATTTTACTCGTTCACCATCTTGCTTATTAGGCTCTATCTGTAGAGAGTTATCCACAAAATTAAAAATATGAACAGCAAGTGCTACTCCTGCAAGGATTCCTTCTCCTTTGATGAGTAAGCGTGCTCGGTTTTGAGCTTCTTTGGGGATGGAAGCCAGAGATGAATGATCACCATCTGCTACATCTTCTTGGAGTGCCATTTCTATAAAATGGCGAATATTCTGGGGGTCTAAATAATTATATTTCACCTTGCAAAAATAAAAAAAGCCTTAAAATTATGATGGTATTCTTGCTTTTTTCTCTTGTTTTTTTTGAACTGAAATAAAAGAGAAATTACTATTTAAACATAAATCTATATTTGAATTCAAAAATTTAGATGAATTTGCTTAGAATAGTTAATTTTGGTGCTATGCAAAAGCCTATTATCTATACTCAAAATCTGAATAAAATTTTTAACTCAGGCAAACCCAATGAGGTAAGACCTGTGCAAGATATACAACTTCAGATTTTACCTAATACCTATACTGTTCTTAAAGGGGCATCAGGCTCAGGTAAAACTACCTTACTTACACTTTTAAGTTGCCTAGCCAAACCTAGCTCAGGTACTTATGAATGTCTAGGCGAATCTGTCTCGAGGTGGTCAGAAAAGTTTTTGACACGTTTCCGACAGCAACACATTGGGATTGTCTTCCAACAATTTCAGCTTATCTCTGGAATGAGTACTTACCAAAATATAGCTGTGCCTCTTATCCCTTTAAGAGATACTCGCTCAGAAATGGATAGAAAAATAACAGAGATAGCCGAGCAAGTAGGGATTACACACAGACTTCATTTTAAAGTAGATACGCTTTCGGGTGGAGAGCGTCAGCGAGTAGCTATAGCAAGGGCTTTGGTCAATAATCCTCCTTTACTTTTTGCAGATGAGCCTACAGCACATCTTGATAGTGTGATGTCGGAGCGAATTTTAGAGATATTTGAAAACCTAAAGCAACAAGGTAAGACGATTTTTATGACTACGCATGACCCTCGTGTAGAGCAACACCCTGCCGTAGATAAGGTGCTAGTGATGGAAGATGGTAAATTGATTTAGTAAGAAGAGATGAGTTATAAGTTATGGATGATGAGTTTGTAATGATTTAATAGTGAGTTATTCACACACCTACTAAATAGAACAATTATTTTGATGCTATTGCCTAGTATTGTATTTTGGTGATTTTATCGGAAGACATACTACCTCGCAAGGTGTCACACCTGCGAAGATTTTATCCGACTATTTAACCAAAACGGTACACAAGTCCCAAATTTCAAAAAATGAACACTTAAAAATAAATAACATGTTATATCATATATGCAATGCTAAAGATTGGCAACAATCAACTAAAGAAGGTATTTATAAAGCTGATTCATTAGAGAGTGAGGGTTTCATTCATTTTTCTACGGAATTTCAGGTGCTTAGGACAGCTAATCTATTCTATAAAGGGCAAGATGGATTGGTCTTGCTTCATATTAATCCTAAAAAACTAACTGCTGAGGTGGTTTATGAAAATACGATGGGAGGGGAGGAACAGTTTCCACATCTTTACGGAGCGTTAAACATAGAGGCAGTAGAGCAAGTCTTAGATTTTATCCCGAAAGACAGTGGTGATTTTGAAATGCCTGTAAGTGAGAGATGAGTTATAAATGATAAATTATGAGTTTGTAATACTCTGATAATGAGAACTTTATTTTGAAGAGGTTACTAAAGTAATAGATACATAGCTGATTTAGAAGACAAATAAATGATTTAATCTAGCCAAAGATTACTTCATTTATTTGTTAACCCAAGCATTTTTTTGGAGATACTCGTGAAATTTATTTCGCTCTGCCTCATCTAAAATACGATAAAAGATAGTAGTATTTCGAGTACATTTACTTTTAAAATCTATCCATAAATCAGGTCCTTTGATTCGCCCAAACATACTGTTAAAGTCATCTTCTACTACATTTGCTTCAAAAGCCATTAGGGTTTGCATAAATTCCTCTATCTCGTATTTCATTTGTCTTTTATATTTTAGAAATCATTGCCATTATTTAGTGCAAATTTAGTTCATAAAAATCCAAGCCAATAGATTTAAGGAATAAAAACTCCTCAATTTTTCTGAATTATTAAAATTGAGGGTACATAAATGAATTAGCACAAAGAATAAATTATTTATCTAAAAAAATGAGAAATTTATTTTAAATAGCAACGGGTTTTTGAATTTTAAAATGACTTTAATTTGGTGGATAATTGATTTTCCTTTTTCTAAAAATAAAACGTCTGCTAAAATAAAAGAAATTTCACAAAAAATATTTAAAAATATGACTTTATGTTGGGAATTATAAGTGATAAAAAAGTATTTAATATAAGTCTTCAATACTTTATGGTTTGGACAAATAGCTTTTTAGAGAGATTTTTAAAAATATGCTGGTCTATGAGCTATCAATAAATGGAAAAATGTTAGCTATTTAGACAACCCTTTTTCAAAAAGCTTCGTTACTACGCTTACTTGTATCTTTTTAATAGAGTTATTTTTTGGATTCAACCTACTTCCACAAAAATTTTCTTTGGTAAAAAGATATATTCAAAAAAAGAAAATCAAATCGATTTAAAAATTGTTTATATTATAAATTTTGTAAATTAGTAATTTTGGATTCTGTTCACCTTTTAGGAGAGCAGAATTTTTTTGTTTTATGACTTACATTTGGCATTAACTTAGTAACGTATTTAAAATAAAGTACTCATTTAGTTTGAGTAAAAATCTCACTATCAGATTCTTACAGCCTAATAACCAATAACTTACAATTAATCTCTTACTTACTGTTGCGATGCAAGTGCATTGATTTTTTACATTAAATAAATAACTCGTTACTCACCTCTTATCAAATCTGAAATCCAATAATCAACATGTCATCAGTCTGAGCTTCCTTATTTTGCCATTCTTCCATGATTTCTTCTAAGATAGAGGATTGTTTTTCTATGGGCTGTGTATGTATTTCCTGAAGCATCTTACGAAGATTATTTCTCAGAAATTTACGCCCTTTCTGTCCTCCAAACTGATCCTCATAACCATCAGTAGTTAAATAAACGGTAGTGAGTGTGTCACTTTTGAGTTGTATGGTTTCTTTTTGGAAAGTACGCTGTGTTTCATAATGACTCCAAAAGCTCCCAACTGATAAGTTGTCACCTGGTAGTTCGTGAAGTGTTTTATTTTGAAAATAAATTAAGGATTGCTTCGCCCCTGCAAACTCGATAGTGCGTCTATGCAAATCTAAAGTACAGATACTTATCTCAACCCCTGAACGAGAGAAGCTATCATTGGTTTTTTTTGTACTACTGATGTACTGATGCAAATGAGTTAAGATTTTGTCAGGAGAAGTGATTTTTTGAGCCGTTACGATTTGTGTCAAAAAATTATTGACTATCATACACATCATTGAACCACCTACACCTCGCCCTGGGCAATCTATGCTTGCTATGATTACCTGGTCTTTTTCTTTCGTAAACCAATAAAAGTCTCCACCTACTTCTTCTATAGGGCGATAAAAAATAAATAAATTTGGGAAAACCTTTTGTAAGGCATCCACAGGCATCAAAAGCATATCTTGCACATGCTTGGCTGTAGAAAGATACTGCTGAAGTTGTTTATCTTTTTTCTGAAGCGAGCGGCTTAGTTCATTTATTTGTGTATTAGCTGATTCATCCTCTTCTGCCTCTTGCTTTAATTCAATATTATTTACTTCTTCCTTTGGTTTATCTGCATAGACAGGGCTAATCAAAATTCCTCTTTGTCCATTTTTGCTATGGTAACTTTTAAGATTGACTCTAAATGTTTCTCCACTTTTATGTATTCCAATACTTTCACAGACTAGCCCTTGTTGGAGTTTTTCTTTAATGTTAATAACATCATACGACATAATGTTGAGATAAGCACGAAGGTTATTACCATTGTGTTTTTTATCCCCAAAGAGTTCTTCAAAAGCTGGATTATGTTCTACAATCATCCATTCTTCATCTACTAAAATGATACTTTCTTGCAGTATCCCCATCAAGGCTTGCCAATCTACTTCTTCTAATGAATCAGTAGTATTTAACTCATTTTCTTGAATTTCTTCGGTTTTTAGTTGTGTTGTAGCTTGTGAGTCAGGTTGTAAATCAGAGACACTTAGTACTCTCAACTGCTTAGAGATGTATAGATTGGCACTAAAACCTTCCATGGCTTTATCCAAAAAGCTTCGGGCATAGAGAGGGGGTGATTGTGGAAAATTAATCTCTACTACTCCCAAAAGCGTGTTTTTATACACCAAAGGGAAAATCATCAAGGTTTTGAGTCTGATTTTTTTGACGGAAGTCAGCGTTGCAAAGGTCTCATCATTTTCTAACATCATCGGTTTTCTGTCTTTGGCTACTTGACCTATGAAACCTTCTCCCAATAGGTACTCTTTTTTGATATCTTGTAGAAAGTCAAGGGCAAAACCTGCCACAAAAGTTAATGTCTGTGAGTTTCTATCATACTCAAAAAAAGTACTCTGTAAACCTCCTACATACGGCACAAGTTCTTCTAGCAGAGATTCTACCCAAGTCTTAAGGTCTTCGTATTCCTCCTGCCATTTGAGTATTTGACTTAGCTTTTGGAGTGCCTGCGCCTGAAAATAGCTTTCGTGCGAGCCATTGACCGAAGGAGCTGTCATCTGAGGATTTTCTTCGTAAGGAAGTATGATTTCGGATAGATTCATCTTTTTAATAGTTTTTAGTTTACCAGTTGAGAAATTACGAGGCTTTTGATAGGATTTTCACTTTCATCCATAATCGGATGAAAATGACTTCTAAACCTTACTCTTTCCCCTTCTTTGCCTAAATATTTGAAGATTTCGGAAGAATAGCCTCCGCCAGCTAGTTTATTGATGATATTTTCGTAGTTAGTAGATGTTCGCTCAGTGATATCTAGAAACTCACGATGGTGCTTCCCCACTACTTCTTTTTCATCATAGCCTAAATGAATAGAGAAGTTATGGTTTACTTCTAATACATTCCCTTGAAGGTCTAACTCCATGACGATGAAAGCCATGTCCAATGCTTTGAGGCGCTGGAGTTGATCAGAGTTTTGAACTTCTTGTTGAATACCTTCTCTTTTTATTTCAGTAGCTTCTTCTTTAGCTACTTCATATATTTGGTTTACGAGCTGTACTATTTCGTAAGGCTTGCCATTTTTATCTATAATTGGGATAAAAGTAACGCTCATTACGATTTCTCTTTCTTTGTTTCCTAGACAGATAAATCTATCTACTGTCTGTGTTACGCCCATTTTTAGCCCTTCCCAAAGTAAGATATAATCCATTGATTTGGTGAACTCTTCGGGGAGTAATTGGCTAAGACTTTGCCCCTCTACTTCTTGGACTTTACGACCGAGGAGCATCAAAAATTTATTATTGATACTTAGTATTTTACCACTCATATCAAACTCTAAGGCAGCAAAAGCACTGTTGATTTTATTGAACAATCCTATCAGCTCTTTTTCTTTTTGGTTTAATTCTTCTTGGCGAGCAAGGAGTTGTTCTTGTTGACTCTGTATTTTAGCATCTTGCTTTAGATTTTCTTGTTCTTTGATTTTGATTTTTTCACGAAGTATCTCAAGTTGCTGATGTTTTTCGAGTATTTCTATTTTTTGGTTATGAATAACTTCAGTTTGGCTAGTAATTTCATGTTCCTTTATTTTCAAATCTTGATTAATCACCTCCATATCATCTAGTTTTTGATTAAAGGCTTCTAAATCCTCTTGAGAAATATTAGGATTTGCCTCAGGTTGTCTTTTGAGATGTTCTATTGTTTTCTCTTTTTCTAGGAGTTGGGTTCTTAGGTTGCTAAGTGCCTCAGTTTGTTGTAGTAGCTCGTGTTCTTTTCGATGTAGTTCTTCAAGTGCTTGCTCAAGTTCTTCACTAGATGCCTGACTTTCAGATTGATTTACGAATTTCTCAGGTGCTTGTTCTCTGCTGAATAGCTCATTTTTAAGGATTTCTAAAGCTTCTACTTGCAGTTGATTTCCTTCTTTGATAAGTCTGATTTCATTTTCTTTTTCATTGAGTTTTTCTTGCAGACTTCCTAGATCATTATCTTCAAAAATAAATTTTTGAGATTCTAGTTGTTCTTTTAATGAAGTTATTTCGGTATTTTTTTGAGATATATCAGTTCTCAACTCAGTAATTTCATCTTGAAGGTTGGTAGTATCTTCATTCTTGCCTTGTTGGTTTATCTGAGATTGAAGACTCTCTATTTCTGCATAGAGTGTGTCAATATTAGTATTATTCTGAGCTTCTAAATGTGCTTGAAGTTCATCTTGTTTTACCTGAAAATGCTGCTCTTTCTCTTCTATTTTTACTTGAAGTTGTTTGATTTCTTCTTCACGTTCTTTCACTTGGTTTTTGAGTGATAGCACGAGTTCAGCATTTTCTCCTGTGCCTTGTTGTTGGTTTAGGAGATATTGAGAAACCAGAAGTTCGTCTTCTTTTTTGCGTAATTTGCCAAGAGTAGTTTTGATTTGTTCGTTTTGAATTTCTAGTTGCTCTTGATTAGTCTGTATGAGAGCTTGAAGTTGTTTGATTTCTCCATTTTTTTGAAGAATCAGCTCTTCTAACTCTGCCAGTTTATTGGTTCTCTGTTCCAGACTTTGTCTAGTTTCAGAGATTTCATTTTTCAGTATTTCTACTTCTTCTGATTTTTGAGTAATGATCTGATTAAGTTGCTCTATTTCTTCGTTGGCAGTTGCTTGTTCAAGTTGAGAGATAAGTCCTTCTACTTCTTCCTCTCTGCTTTTTAAGGCTTTGTCCTGTCGCACAATTTCTTCTACGTTACGAAGGTTTTCTTGCATTAGGGCTTCTATTTCTTTTTCTGCATTTTGTAAGATTTTTTTCTTTTCTAGGATAGCTTCATCTTGTCGGTCTATTTCAGCATCTTTCCATTTGATGGTTTCTTTGAGCATTTCATAATCATTCATTCTTCTCTGAATTTCTAGAAACAGTTCATCATTTCTGGTGCTTAGTTCTTGGATTTGCTCTTCTGCCTCTGCGATTTTTTGTTCCCAAAGACCTACTTGCTCTTCATTTCCTTGCATTAAAACCTGTGCAAGTCTTTCTTGTGCTTCTTGCCAATCACTTTCTTTTTGTGATAAATCTACCTGAGTTTGGATGAGTTCTGCTTGGGTTTTAGCAAGCTCTTGCCCCATTTCAATGATTTTTTCATTCTCCTCATCAGAAGATCTTGCCACTATTTCTTGCCCTGTTTGTGCAGCAGATAGCTGCTCTTGGATAAGATTAAGTTGTTGCTCTTTTCCTTTTAGCTGTTCTTGAAGGTGATCAAGCTGAACCTGTAGAAGTGCCTCATGAGTAGCTTTTTCTAAAGTAGAGGGAATCTCTAAGGCTTGCTCTTTTTCTTCTAGGGCTACTTTAAGATTTTCTAACTCTGTTTCTTTCTCTTGGAGCTGGGCTATTAGTTCATCATATTTACTTGTATCTATGGCTGAAGTATTTTCTATCGGATACAAGATACTGCGTAGAGAGAGTGCTGTATGTTTACTTATTTTTTCAAGGAGCGTGATAATTCGTTTTTGTGATTTAGAGAGAGAGTTTAATTCTATAATGCCTATAATTTGCCCGTCTATCACTAGGGGGGCAATCATGAGTGTAGTAGAGCTAATTCTTCCCAAAGAAGAGTCTAACTGAGCTTCTATATTTTCCAAGCAAATAATTTCTTTGCTTTTGGCTACCTGTCCTATCAATCCTTCTCCTATTTTAAACTGAGTACGTGCCATTGTCTCTACCGTACAGGCATATCCTGCCACTGCATTGACTAGCCCTTGCTCAGTATCTACCATAAAAAAAGCACCATAGACTGCATTGATGAGCTTGGCAAGATGATTTAATATAATCTCAGAAAAATCAGCTACATTTTCTCGGGCATGCTCTCTTAGCACTTCATCATAACTTATGAGTGTCTGATCAAGCCACATTTGATCTTCCATTTTTTTCCTCTCATCCAAAAACCGCTGTTGCATTGCTTGATATTCGGGATAAGGGACAGTAGCAGGCGTTTGAGTGGTATCTGCCGAAGTGTCTTGTGGGAATTCTTCGGTATATTCTGGGTTGTAGTTAGAAACTTTTTCCTCTTCCATGGATAAATAATTTTGTTGACTTGGATGGCTCATCTTTGTAGAATTTTTATAGAATTGTGTGCTTTGGCTCTATTTATTAAAATTTAATGACTATAGCTCTTATAAAACAAATAGCTTACCAAGTCAGCACATACCTTTATTTTTTTCTACAAAATCATTATAAACTATGCAAAAATTTCTTCAATCAAACTCCAAACCCGCTCATTCTCATAGCCTTTGGTGAGGGCATAGTTGGCTAATTTTCTTTTTAAGATGAAGTCATTTTCTGCTTTTATTTGAGAGATTTTCTTTTCTAGTAACTCTCGGAGCGTATTTTCATAGTCTTCATCTGTGATTTCTTCCATCCCTGCACGCACACAATAAGGGCTAAGTCCTTTTTGCTTGAGGGCGTATTCTATCTTGATTCTGCCCCATTTTTTGAGCCTAAATTTACTTCCTGCATAGGTGCGTGCAAACCGCTCTTCATTGATAAAATTATTTTCGATGAGTTTTACAATCACTTGCTCCGCATCATCTCCCCACAATCCATATTCATAAAGTCTTTGCTTCACTTCTGCTTGGGTACGCTCTTGATACGCACAAAATTTGGCTGCTTTTACAAATCCTTGCTGTACTGTATAAACTTTTTTAGTCAAAATGCCTTCTTTCCTTTAAGAAACCTTAATTTAGTTGTTTGATTTATTTATCCACTAAAAATAATAAAATAATCGTGATCAAAAAAATTAATGAAGCTACCTCTTACATTCGTTCTCAGACTGACTTTACTCCCGAGTTTGGGATTATCCTAGGCACAGGTCTGGGGGGGCTGATTGAGGAGATTGAAATCGAACATGAAATTAACTACAGCGATATTCCTCATTTTCCTGTATCTACTGTAGAGTCGCACCAAGGAAGGCTTATCTTTGGTCTATTGGCAGGGCGAAAAGTAATAGCAATGCAAGGTCGTTTTCATTATTATGAAGGCTACACGATGGCTCAAGTTACTTTTCCTGTGCGTGTAATGAAGTTGCTAGGCGTGAAGCGTCTGCTAGTTTCTAATGCTGCAGGTGGGCTTAACCCAAGTTATAAAATAAGCGAATTGATGATATTGAGCGACCATATCAATCTTTTGCCTGAGAATCCACTCACAGGCCCTAACCTAGATGAGTTTGGTGTGCGTTTCCCTGACATGCTAGAGGCATACAACCCTGAAATGCGTCAGAAAGCCTTAGAAATCGCCAAAGCACATCAAATCAATGCACACGAAGGAGTCTATGTCAGCGTCTCTGGCCCTAATCTAGAAACGCCTGCCGAATATAAATTTTTGAGAATAATAGGAGCAGATGCTGTAGGAATGTCCACCGTGCCAGAGGTAATCGTGGCAAGACAAATGGATTTACCTGTCTTTGCGATTTCAGTAATTACAGATTTATGTTTTGAAGGTCATCTAAAGCACGTAACCGTAGAGGAAGTCATTGCTGCTGCCCAAAAAGCCGAGCCAAGTCTCACTTTATTGATGAAAGAATTGGTGAAAAGCTTCTAGGGAAGAGATAAATTTTGAGTTGTTATTTTGTGATAACGCAATAGACATCTCAACTTCTTTCTGTCATTTCTAACTATGTATGCTCAGACACATACATAAAGGGATGACATTCCTTCTCTGTAGTTTGTGTCTTTACGAAACACTACTGATCTTGGTTGATGAAGATACAAACCACGGATTTGTTTGCTACAGGTTGATATTTGTAATAAAAAGATTACCGTTACTAAAAGTATTCTAAAACATCTAATTAAATATGGAAAATACAAGCATCAATAAATTTATGGAACTGCTTACACCTCTGAGTGTAGAAATGAAACTTGATATTGTATCAAGGTTGTTAGGACAAGTCAAAACCGATTTTAAAGCAAAAAATAAAAGTAAATAAGCCTTGCTCAATGAACTGGAGGGAGCTTGGAAAGATACGAGTGAAAATCTAGCAGAAGAAATTTTAGGAATAAGAACTATGTCAAATAAAAAAATTGAGTTTTAGAGATGCAAGGATACTTATTAGATACAGATATTTGTATTTCTCTTTTACAAGGTAAATATAGCATAAGGGAAAAAATAGAGAAAGTAGGAATAGAAAACTGCTCTATTTCAGAAATTACTATTGCATAACTACTTTATGGAATAGAGAAAAGTAATAATTATGAAAAGCATTTTCAAGATGTTAGTAAAGTACAGTCATTACTCGATAAATTTCCTTTATTCTAGCAAAAGTCGTGTTTTTAGAAAAAAGAAAATCAATTATCTGCCAAATTAAAGTCGTTTTAAACATTCAAAAACTCGTTGCTACTTAAAAAGAAATTTCTCAAAAAAAGGCTACGCTATATAATAGATTGTTCCAAAATGACAGAGAGTAAGGTTTCAAGGTTTCAATTAACCGAGAAAGAAAGCAAACAAAGCCCATACATTCATGTATGGGATGTTTTTTCCAAAATGACAGAGAGTAAGAGTTCTAATTAACCGAGAAAGAACGTGATTTTAGCTAGCAGCCAGCAGTCTTTACTTACTCCCCTTCAAACTCATAACTTCTAGGCGGAGTTCTTCTATGATTTTTCGGTATTCTTCTTCACGTTGTTGAAGTTCTTTTTGAGTGGCTTCCAGCTCTCCAAAACTTTCTTGGGCTTGGAGTTCATTTTCGGATAGAATCTGAGCTTGTTGCTGAGTTTCTTTTAGTAACTGTTTAGTATATTTATATGCATTTTGGTTGAAAATCCAAGCGCCTAGATTCCCTCCTGCGATTTCCAACAGCTTTACTTGATGTAGGGCAAGGTCTCCAAAAGCAGCTACTTCTAAAACACCCTGCACCTCTCCTTGAAAGGTAAGAGGAGCAAAGATTATATTTTGAGGCGAAGTTTGCCCTAATCCAGAGTTGATATGATAATAGCCTTCGGGTACTTCTCTGAGGTGATGGAGTTTCTTATTAGTTGCACATTGCCCAACTAGACCCTCTCCCCATAGTATTCCTGTGTCTTTTTTATTTTCTGTATCTCCTGCAAAAACAGTTACCATTTTTAAAATAGGTTCTCCTTCATTATTTTCTTTTTTGAGATAAATAGCCCCTTGCTGTGCTTCTACTGCACGAATAAGCTCAGACAAATAACCCTGAAGTAGTTCTTTTTCACTTAATGAGCTCTGCACTAAGTTAGCAAGATTTCTCAAAACCACCGACTGCCAGTTTCTTTGTTTGGCTTCTATTTGTTTCTCTTCTATTTCTGAGATTTGCTTTCTAAGAATGTCTTCCTGTTCCGACATAGTTTTATTCTGTGCTGATAAATCTTTGAACAGTGTATTATTTTCTTTTTCTGTAAGCCAATTTCTATAATTAAGTATAAAAAGAAGCAGAGCAGAAACAAGCAGAGAAGAGATAATCAAAAAATTAATAAAATATGCTTCATTGAAAAGTGTCTTTGGATAATCTGTTTCGAGATTATCAATGAATATCCTTTGATTTGCAAGAATCGAAAAGTTCAAAATCACTACAACTCCTAAAAAAAAGGGTTCTCTTACATCTATCACTAGCCAAGGTAATATGCTCAATGCAAATAAAAAAAATAGTAAAGCATAATGAGGAATTTCACTTTGCGGAACGGCATAGCCGTGGATAAAAGAAACCAAAAAGGGCATTACTACCGAAATTACAAAACGAGAAGCATAATGCAAATGGATATAATTAAAAAATAGGGTAGTGATAATAAAAGCAATGCTAATAAGTAAGGGAAATATAAGTGGAGGGAAAAACACGATATAAAACCCAAGGTACGCCAAAGAGGTTGGTAAGCCTACCAATACAACCATATTAGAGATACGAATTCGATTTTGAAGGTACTTAGGTTGAGATTCATTTATCCCTATATTGATAATTTTTTGTAACATCTGATAAAATAATAGTTGATTAGGATTATTTTTACAAAATTCAAGCCTTATATTTTTTTAATATACGAAAGTAGGTCTTTTATAATCGTTTGTAGATATGTAAAACAAATAATGTGCTTAGTAAGAGATTAGTTATAAGTTATTAATTATTAGTCTGTAATATACTGATAATGAGTATTTTACTAATGCTAAATGAGTGCTTCATTTTGAAAGCTTTACTTATTCATATCTATCTACGATGTTTTTCATGATTTTTAAAATCATAAAACTAGGTTTTTTCTATAAAACTCCCTTCCAAAAATACCAATAAAACCAAGGAAGTACAAAACTACACAGTAAAAAAAATATATATACAACTCGTAGCTTTTGCCAAAAACGAAAGGATGCTATTTGTAATCTTGATACAAAAAGTTGGTAAATAAATCCTACTAACAAACAATACAACACACCAAAGTATGACCCAAACAGGATATATCCTATGTAATAATATTTTGCCCAAAATATATCAAAAAGACAATTATGAGAAGGCAATCCATAAATATATTTTACAAAAAAATGTTTTAAGACATATACTGATAAAGCCAAGTAAACTATTCCTAGTATTATCTGAATCGCCCAAAAACGAAGATTTGCATAAGACTTTTGCCAGAATGTGCTCATCAATAGAAGTACAACAGAAGAACTTCCCCAGATGACTAAGTAATTTCCTAAATTCTCAGGTGTGCGAGAGAGAGAATAAGGAGAAGAATTTTCTGCCAAAAAACTCACACTACAGCAAGTAGCAATAATATCAGGCTTGATTTCACTAAAAAACTGAAATGTCCAGATAAAATCTAATAGCATTAACCCAAAAGCAGGAAATATACACCAAAATTTAAGTGGGGTAAGTGGATATTCAGGTTCTTGCTGATCAAAGTAATTTAAAATCAAATAAATAGCATACCCTAGTAAACTCCCTATTTTTAGATACAATAATGGATAGCCATAATCATTGATGTCTAGCACTCCTGAGGCACACATCGCCCCTTCTATCTGCCCTGTGAGGTGGAGATTGACTGTATTGAGAAACATCACAATCAAAAGCAACTGAAAAAATAATGCAAACTGAGCTATAGAACTTACCAAATAGCTTTGTCGCTCAAGGTGAAGCTGTTTCTCAGAAGTAGCTCCTCTTTTCCAACCTTTTAATAGCTGAATGCTAAAATACACTCCTCCCGATAAAAGTGCCACTGTACAAACTTGACCTAAAAGTTGGGCAATTACCCAATAATCACTTAACATATCTTTTTGTGCTGATATCGTTCAAGCGAAGACGCTTGAACGAGGTAAATACTACTGTTTTCACTGGTTTGTATCTTCACGAACCAGCTAACTTGATAAATAAAATCGTAATAATATTCAATCTCAAGAAGAGAAGTCTTTAAAGTGATAGAAAGTTTAAAAGATTGGCTTCTCGCTCCTAAATTCTAAAATTCCCGATTCTACTCATAATCTATGCCCACACATCTTCTCGATACTGTCCTTTTTGAATGAGATTTTCTAGCCAAGCTTGTGCTTGTGTGGCAGAAGATTCAGGATTTTGGTTTTGATAGATTTCTTTGAAAGTAGCTTGCACTTGTGGAGACATACTTGCGGCATCTCCACAGACATAGACGATTGCATCTTCTTTGAGCCAAGTCAAGATTTTGTCTTGCTGAGCTAAGAGTCTGTGTTGTACATATTCCTTCTCCTTATTGAGCCTTGAAAAAGCCGTTTGTAACTCTATTACGCCATTTTGCTCATATTTTTTAAGTTCTTTTTGGTAGATATAGTCTTGCTCAGGATGACGACAACCGAAGAATAACATACATTCTCCTGTATTTTCCCCTTCGGCTTTGGAGTAGTTTAGCTCTTGCACAAAGGCTCGCAAAGGTGATAAACCTGTCCCAGGCCCTATCATGATGGTTTTTTGACTTATATCATCAGGCAAACGAAATGGAGAACTTACATTTTGGACAAAGGCCAAGATAGACTCGCCTTCTATCACTTTTTTGAGATAATTGGTACACACACCATAGTAGTTTCCTTTGCCCGAATAAGCAGGTTCATCTATTACACCTACGGTCAAACTGCATTGCTGAGGCTGTACTTTGGCAGAGGAAGAAATAGAAAAATAACGCACTTGCATGGCAGGAAGCATCTCTAAAAATACTTCAAAAGGAATTTCACAAGCAGGAACATCTTCTAAAATATCTAAGAGAGAAAGATTTTTAGCTTGTACTTCTGTTTTGAAGTTCTTTTGTGAGTTCTGTAAGCTTATTTTTTCGGGTGGACACTCTGTAAAATCTATCAAAATCTGTAACTGCTTGCTAGTCAAGGGGCTTTGTAACTCTACAAAGTGCATTAGTAAGTCTTCCACTGAAACAGGCTTTCCGATGGGCAGGTGTGATTTTAACTTTGAAGAAGTCTGAATGGTAAATATATCTTCTTTTTGGACATTGAATCGCCTACAAACTCGCTCAATTACTTGCTTACTGTTTTGAGGGTAAACACCTAGATGGTCTCCAGTCTGATAGGTCATATCTTGTGGTAATGCAATCTCAATATGTCTCGTAGAGCGACCCGAATCTAGGCTTTGAAGTTCTTGATTGGCGATTACTTTGCAAGTTTGTTCTCCTTGTCTGAGCGAAGGAAAAGGTGTTTTATAATCCTTTATGTCTATTTGTTTTTCTAATTGATAAAGGGCTTTAAATTGGCTCGAGGTAGAGGGTTTTTCATTGCTTTCCTTGTGAAGCTTTTGCCAGAGACTCTGTTGCCATTCTTGAAAATCCTCTTCAAATTCACTTCCTGCTGCATCTGCTTCTCCTTTTTCAAGAAGTCTTTTTGCTCCTATTTTTTCTAATTTTTCATCTATCCATCTTGGAAATACTTGGAAAGTTTTCCATTGTGTATTGCCACACCCAAAGACAGCATATTTTAGATTTTTAAAGTCTTTTGATGCATCTAGCCCCTCGAGCCAAGTCTCAAATTTTTGTGCGTTATTAGGAGGAGTGCCATTGTAAGTAGCTGTGATGATGATGAGTGAACCTTCTTTGGGCATTTTTTTTACCAAATCATCTAAAGGCTCACAAACACAAGGGAAACCCAATCTTTCGGCTTCTTGTGCGATTTGCAAGGCGAAATCTTCCGAAGCTCCCATATTAGAGCCATACGCTACTGTCAAAGGATTTTGACTAAATCTGCTATCATGCTGAATGTTTACCTTCTCTTCTTTGGCTACTTTGGGAGCATAATATCGGTCAGCATCCTTGCGTTTTTTGAGACTGACCATCAGATTATCGGGCTTGAGAGTAAGGGTTTCTTTGACCACCAACTCATAACCGTCTTTTAGCTTTAGTTCATATCTCTGCAAGATTAGCCCCATTACCAAAGTAGCTTCCAAAAGTGCAAACTGCCTTCCTATACAAGCTCTTTGCCCATTCCCGAAGGGTTTAAATGCCTCTGCTGGACGGTTTTCCATAGCTTCGGGTGTGAAATTATCAGGGTTAAATTTATCTGCATCAGGTCCCCAGACAGCAGGGTCTCGGTGTAGCCCAGGTAAAAGCACGATGAATGGCTGTTTTTTAGGAACTTGGTAATTGCCTAGCGTGGTATCTTCATTGGCATAGACACTAAATGCAGGAGCAGTGGGCCAAAGTCTGAGAGATTCATTTAGAATCTGCTGGATGTATTTGAGGTCATTGATTTGGCTATAGTCAGGCGTTTGGCTAAGGTCATTTCCCAACACAGTATCCACTTCTTTATAAGCCTTGCGAGCCACTTCTGGATTGGTCATTAGGTAATAAAAAGCAAAAGAAAGTAAGCCACTCGTGGTCTCATGACCTGCAATCAAAAAGGTAAGAATCTGATAACGAATATTAATCGGGTCTAATTTTTCTCCACTTTCTAGGTCTGTGGCATTGAGCATTAAGCTCATAAAATCAGTATTATTCTTGTATTTTTCGGGGTCAGCTTGTCGCTCTGCTATAATATCATCTACTACCTTAAACATATAATTAAGGCTTTTTTGGTAGTGATAATTACTTCTAAATCTAAGCTTGCGTTGAAGTCCTATTTTATTCATCCTTTTCATAGAATCTTCTAAGGCCGTTACCATGGCTTCTATAAAAGGGTGTGGCTGAGGAGAGGCAAAAGAATGAAAGCGATAATCAAAACCACAGAGACCAATGGTATCAAAGGTCAGTCGGGTCATGTCATCTGTAAGGTTAAATTCTTGTTCTTCGGGGATATTGTGCCACTTAGCCAAAAGACGCTCAGCGATGTCATACATCATCGGAAAATAGCCCTTCATAGCCCTTTGTCCTAGTCCAGGGATGAGTATATTATGTGCTTTTTGCCAGTTAGGCTCACTTGTCCAAGCCGTAAACAAACCATCTCCTCCTACATCTCTTAGCTCTACCAATGGTCGGCTTAGGTTTTTGGTAAAGCGAGTTTCATCACATAATTCTTTACAAAATTTATATGATTTGACTACTACCATATTGCCAAGAGGTGTATAGATTCTGAGGATCTCACCATATTTTTCCATTAAAGCCATAAAGTGCTGTGCAGGATTATTAGAAGATAGCTGATGCAGGTTGCCAATCACGGGCAGACGAGGTGGATTAGGGATTTGTAAACCGTTTTGTAAAGAGCTTGTTTCCGAAATATTCATAATTCAAAGTTTTCATTCATACTACCGAACTAAATTAGACAAAAAAGTACAATTATGAGAATATTACTAGATAAAAACAAG
>JBBRUH010000021.1:0-22912 GCA_038248005.1 Cytophagales bacterium
AAAAAAAATGGCGATTTTAACGTACACACTTAACTCTTGAACCACCGCTTTCTTCTATCAGGGCTTTGGCTTGGCTGCTCATGGGTGCTGTTTATTTGAGTCTATTATATAGCTTAATTACACAAAATACATTGTTTTTAGAAAAAAAGCGTTTTGAAAGCTAAAAAAATTCTTAAAGAAAATATAGCCTGAGGTTCATTCTTAGGCTTGATTTATAAGGTATTTTAAAATATACATGCTAAAAAGCCAAAATTTTATGCTTGATTTTGGTATAATGGAAATATTTTTCTTAAATTTATAAAAATAAATCTTAAAAATTATGCAAACTTCCGTCTTCAAATCTTCTCCTGATGCTCAGAAAAAGAGCGGATTGGATTCAAAAACTACCAAAGTAAAAAATAATCCTTTTGTGAGTAGTGAGCAAGCCAATCATAATCCCTTTCACGATGGCTCTAATGTCAATCCTTTTAGCCCTGTCCAGATGAAGCAAGCCCCAATGCAGATGATGGAGGAAGAGGAAGAAATGCAAATGAAGAAAGCTACTATCCAAAAAGAGGGTATGCCAGAGGAGGAAGAACTTCAGATGAAAGCTAATCCAGTCCAGAAGAAAGAAGGTTCAGAAAGTAGCATCAGCACAGGTGGCATGCCTAGCCCTGTGAAAGATACGATGGAGCAAGCATTAGGAGCAGACTTTTCGGATGTAAACATTCATGCTAATTCTCAGAAAGCTCCCGAGGTAGGTGCATTGGCCTATACACAAGGCAAAGACATTCACTTTGCTCCTGGTGAGTACAACCCAGGAAGCCAAAAAGGAAATGAACTCATCGGACACGAACTTACACACGTCGTACAGCAAAGTCAAGGGCGTGTCAAAGCCACTACTCAGACCAAGGGTATCCCTGTCAATGATGATACTGGCTTAGAGCAAGAGGCTGATAAAATGGGTCAAAAAGCAGCTCAGATGTTTAAGAAGTAATTTTTCATTTTTCGTATAGAATATTAGTACTTAAGTGATGAGTTATCTTAGTAAAGTTTTGATAATCAGTCCTTTATAACAAGATTAAAATATAAACTAATTTTAACTAGGTGATTAATTGTTCGGTAAAGTCTTAATAATTAGATAGTTATGGTAATTAAAAATGAAAACTAATTTTGACCATCTACTTATTACGATATTTTATATTACATAAGGACTCAATAACTCAATAACTCAATAACTCAATAACTCATAATTCATCTCTCATAACACACTTACCAAGATGCTTAAAATATATACCGTATTTTTTATCACATTCTTATTGATATGCAGCATAGCATTGGGCGTGAAGGGGCAAGATTTAAACTCCCTTGACCAAAAAAGAGGCTTTAAAGATATTCAGATAGGGGATAGCATCCAAAGATATACTCCCTTCTTTAAATATACCGAAAAAGCCACTGATGGCTATGATATTTTTAGCATCCGAAACGAAAACCCCGAAGCAGTCAGAAGATATGCTCAACTAGGCTATATCCCGATTCAACAACTTAATCTCTTGGTCTATAAAAGCAAAATTCAAGAAATACGAATTTTCTTTGCGATAGAGACCTATGAAGACCTTAAAAATATCTTGATGAAAGCATACGGCGAACCCAATGACACACCCTGCGAAACTATTGAAAGTGAGGAGATGGGCAAAAGAAGTGATTGTCGCTGGAAAGGGCAAAAGATTGATCTTTGGCTTAGTGGCATAGACGTTCCCGAAAAACAAAAAGTGGTAGTAGGTTTTAGTGATTTTCAGATGGTGATGAAAATGCGTAAGGAGCTTACGGCTGCTGCGGTGAAGGATTTATAAACACAAAAAAAGCTTTCCTCAAAAAGAAAAGCTTTTTCCAATCATTCTTCAACCAGCTATGCATCGAGTGTTTAACTCAATACATCTAGTTAATCCAAATAAATGCCATATAATTAAAGTGTTGATAATCAGTATTTTAATTTTTTTGTCTATTCTTTTTTGTTTCCTTTATAGAATTTTTTCCAAAAAATAGAATTATTCCCTTTTTAGAAGTTATTTATCTTCAAAGAACTCTTTTCCTTTTCGGTCTATGTATCCCCAACCTCCTTTTGTCTTTATACGGGCATACTCACCTTCAAAAGCTTGAGCTTCAAGGTATTGGAAAGGGATTTCTACTTTATTTTTAAAATTTACATATCCCCAAAGATTTCCTTGCTTCACAGCCACTAGTCCATACCTAAAAAATATCTCAGGTCTTTCATAAAAAGGCAAGACAATCTCCTCATATTCAAAGGGAAGTATGGTTTCATTTTTGGAATTGATGATTCCCCATTTGCCTTGCTTAGGCACTACGAAGGTATCTCTCAAAAAACGCAGGTAAAATGCCTCTTTAAAATCATATTCGGGAGGAATAGCCCATTCACCAGATTCTTTGAGTACGCCCCATTGTAAGCTGTTTCCTTGCTGAAAAGCTACTTGCACGAGTCCATCCTCAAAAGTTTTGGTCTTAATGAAAGAGTGATTGCTGATTGGATTGCCTTTAAGGTCAATAAAAGAAATTTTAGCATCTTTCAGTATCCGAAAAGCTCCTCCCCAATATCGATTATCAAAAGGCTGAGTCCCTTCTTTAAATTCATACACAGGTCTTCCGATTTTATCTATGATCTGCCATTGTGCTTGCAATTGGCTATTGCTGAGATTGACAAGTGCTTTCCCTTCTGCAAAAGCCTTTGCTTGTCCGTACTGAAAGGGAATAGCAATCTCACCTTTGGCATTGAGATAAGCCCATTTTCCATTTTTACAAACGTGGATGAGGGCATCTCTAAAAAACTGCTCTCTGTAGAAGTCTTCTGAAAAACCATATTCTGGTAAAACTACCCATTCATTCTGAGCATTGAGCATGCCCATTTTTAGCCCTAAACTGTCTGATACGATGGCACAGATCAAGCCATTATTGAGTTCACCCAAGAAGTCGTATTTGAAGGGGATGATTTCATTTCCGTATCGATTGAGATAACCCCATTTGCCGTCTTTTTTGACCCGAGCAAGTCCTTCACTAAATTCTAATTTAAGGTAATAATCCTTGGGTTTGGTCAGTTTGAGATTATCTGCTGTGAGTTTTTGAGTAGATTTTTCAAAAAAATGTTCTTCTATTCTTTCTATTTCATACTCATAGGGGATGACTAGATTTCCCTGTCCGCTGATAGCTCCCCAATAGTTACCTTTTTGTATTCCTAGAAGATTGTCTATGCCACATTCACGGATGAGGTCATATTCTAGTTCAATCTCTTGCCCAGTATATTTGGGCACAAAACCCCACTTGCCTCCATGTCCACTTTGGTCACCTCCCACAGTTGCTACTACTCTGCCTAGCTTGGCGGCAGCATAAATGATATCATATTTGCAAGGTAAAAAGATTTTTCCTTCTTTGTCTATCAAGCCCCATTTACCTTCTTTTTTTACCTTTGCGAGTTCTACTATAAAGGGTTTTACTTCTTCGAATTGGCATTCAATTACGATTTTTTGCTTGTCATCTGCAAAGCCCCAGAGTGCACCTTGTCGATAGGGTATAAGCTCTTGAGCAGTTATAGAGGAGGGCATTGTGGCAATGAATATCCATGATAAAGAAAGATAAAATAGACAAGAGAGATTGTACTTTGTGGTGCAATCGAAATAGGTCATTGGTATAAATTTAGGTTTTAAAATATCAATAGAATGAAAAAACTTACGTCTTTTCTTATTTTAGTTACACAAAAGTATTTGATGTTTTGATTTTATTTTGTTTTCTTTGAGATAGATACTATTTTAGTGAATTATATAAATAACACCACAATATAATCTATTACTATTAAAATCATTATCATTCATTCTGGACTAGATGAAATCTATGCTACAAAAAATTAAGGATTTATTTGTTACGCCACCTTATCAAAAGTGGTTTAAAAACGGTCATGAAAATCTATCAAATCGTAATTATCAGGCTGCCATTAAAGCCTTTGATGTATCTATTTCTATCCATCCTGTATATGAAGCGTATAATAACCGTGCAGCCGCTCATTTTTATTTAAAAAACTACCAAAAAGCCATTCAAGATTATAATGCAGCTATCTCTCTAGAGCCTGATACATTAGAAGCGTATCTTGGATTAGCAGTAGCACATACCAAATCAAAAAACTACCCTGAGGCACTTAAAACGTATAATCAGGTCATTATATTTAATTCTTACCATCCTATAGCACTTACCAACAGAGGATATGTGTATCTTCAGCTCGAAAACTATACCCAAGCACTCAAAGATTTTAACCGTGCGATTGATTTAGACCCTTATAATGCGATTGCTTACAGCAATCGGGGCAATGTGTACTATCAACTTAAGCAGATAGATAAGGCTCGAAGAGATTGGCGTAAGGCAAGTAATATGGGTTTTGGAGAGGCAGATGCCCTTTTATTAAAGTATAGTTCTTAGGATTAAGTCGCTTGCGGCGATTCCCCAAGTGTTGATGTTCAAGCCTTTCAGGCTATTTAAAATTAGTTTTGAAAGCTATTTCAACTATTAATCTTTAATTTACCTAACTATCGAGAATAGACCATTGTCAAGGTGGAAATGTTTATTATACTTCTCGCTCCTCGCTTCTCACTCCTAACTTCTCGCTTCTCACTCAGTCTTTTCTAATAGAATATAATTTTAGGATTGAGGTAATATTTTGTTGATTTATTTTAAGAATCTTACTACCTACTAGAAATAAACCTTTTTGATTATAATTGTGCTTTACGCAGATTTCTTTTTGAGCAAAAGTCAGCTTAAAAGAAAAATAAATAGACTGTGATTCTAAAAGTTCTAAGTACTTTTAGAAACTAATAATATAGTATGTCTGTGATTGATTTGTGAAATGAAAGGATGTAATTAGGTTGTATAAGTTTTACTCATTGAGAGAGTCAGATAAATTCTCTTGAAGGTTTTTTTAAGGCATTTCTAAGTCTGCTTATGAAATGTGTTTATAAAATTCTGAATGACCTTCTTGAAGAGTATTTTGGAGTAATTCTAAATCACTGATTACCTGTGATAGGACATTGCTAAGTTTTTTTTGTTTAAAATTATAAAAATCATTGGGCTTTTATATCTTTGTGGTTAATTTTAACAAATCTAAAGTATAAAAATAGTGAAAAACACCTCATTAATCATAAATGTAGTTTTAGGAATAGCCATCGTAGTGCTTTATATTCTACACTTTACACAAAGCCCAACACAAGCCACAGACACAAAAACCAATAGTAAGCCAAGTGTAAAAAAAGAAAAGGCTGACTCAAAAGAAGATACTAGTAAAGAAGTACTCAGTGTAGCATACATAAATGTAGATTCTCTGGATGCACGATACGAGTTTTCTATCAATGCACGCAAGACGATGCAGACTAAGGAGAGAATTTTGCAATCTGACTTAGAGAAGAGAGCAATGAGCCTGCAAAATGAAGTAGTTACTTTTCAGAAGACCATGAACTCAATGACCATGGAGCAAGCTAAAGGACGTGAGCAAGAACTAATGCAGAAGCAACAAGATCTTGAGCAATACAGACAAAGTGCAGGTTCAGGTTATGTCAAAGAAGAGCAAGAGCTTCAGAAAAAACTATTAGGCAACATCAATGATTTTATGACGCAATATGCTGAAGCGAATGGGTATGATTATATTTTACCATATTCGGGTGCTGGCTCAGGTACACTCTATGCAAATCCTGCCTTTGACATTACAGATGAAGTAATCAAAGGCTTGAACGAAGAATATAAATCAGAAAAGAAAAAGCCTTAATTAATTAATTTAAGGTAGGTTGAGAGAGTAAGTGTTTACTTAATCTCTCAATTTTATAAGTTATTTTATTAAGTTGCTTATTATGAATACTCTACAAATTCATAATACATCTTTTACTAAGTATATTTTATGAAAAAAACTGCATTGCTTTTAGTTGTCTTTCTGTGTCTGATGTGTATTCAGGCATATTCTCAAGAAGTATATCAACCTACGGATAGGTGGGGTACAAGTAAGGGGCAGTGTATAGCAGTCATTGAGAATAATAAAGTATATAAAGGAGAAGGCACATTCTGTACACAAGGTCAGTGTGTTTATATTATTGAGGGAGGACGTGTTTTCAAGTCTTCGGGTTCTTTTTGTACCATTAAAGGAGATTGCGTATTTGTGGAAGAGAGAGGCTATTTTTATCAGTCAAGTGATGCTTGGGGTAATTTTGTGGATAATGTGTTACTTGTCAAACAAGGAAACGCAATATTTGCAGGAGGCAATGGAGTGGGGCAAGGACATTGCTTATATATCATAGAAGATAATAAGGTATTTAACTCAATGAATGGCTCTTCATACACTAAAGATGACTGTGTACTTATCTTAGAAGGTAATATTAGTGATGTGATATTGCTTGCTATTTTGGCAAGGAGATTTTAGGTCACTTATTTTTGTTTTTATGATGATTTGTCAGAACATTAATCAATCCCAACAATATTTTACGATAATTTACATAATATCTTACGTAAAGTTTAAACTATTTTTTCAATAATAGAATAATATTACGAAAAAATATTTAGATTAGATGCTAGTTTTAATCTCATAGCTTAATATGCAATTCAGTTCTTTTGATATTTTTAATGCTTTTTCGCAAGCTACTATTGTGGTCAAAGATTCTTTGGAGATAATCTTTGAAAATAAAGCTTTTCAACAACAAACGAATTATTCTGCCTTTCTTCAAGATAGAGCATTGAAACTTAAGCTAGTAGAACTTATTAAATCAAAAAATCTTCCAGGAGAGATTGCCTTACCTAACTATCCTGCCTTACAAAAAAGATTGATTATTACTTACAATCAGCTAGATAACCAAACTTCCGTAGATACATCCTTGTATGTCATCACTTTCAGAGTAGAAGACCTAACCAAATCTATCAATGATATATTTAGACATACTATAGAGAATGCATCAGACTTAATGCTGTTACATAATCTTACGGGAGAAACTATTTTTATTTCAAGAGCTTTCGAAAGAGTATTAGGCTATGAGGTAGATGAAGTAAGAGGGAAAAAAATACCAGATTTTGTTCATCCTGATTACAAAGACCAAGTAAAAGAACTTATCAAGACGTGCATCCTCACCTTACCCACAGAACTCTCTCTTGAGTTTAAGGCAATGCATAAAGATAATACTGAAATGTGGCTCAAAACTACTGTAAGAACTACCTATAATAATGACAATGAGCCAATAGGATTTCAGAGTGAACTTAAAGATATCACATATAGCAAAGCACAACAAGAACTTATCCTTCAAAGCCGTGCTCAATATCAGTATTTGTTTGATAATAACCCTAATCCTTTATTGATAGTAGATTTATTAAATGGACAACTCCTAAAAGTAAATCAAGCAGCTACCAATATGTATGGTTATTCAGGGGAAGAGCTACTTAAAAAATACTATTATCAACTTAGACCTAAAGAGGAGGCAGAGAACTTCACCAAACGCCTCCACGAATCAAAAACTTCAGAATACTATCAATATTTAGAAGTAAAACATCAACGCAAAAATGGAGAAATATTTTATGTAAATGCTTATGGACACAAATTAGAATATGATGAAAAAGACTGTGATTTGGTATTGTTAGTAGATATTTCTTATAAAGTAAAAGCTGACCAAGAGATAAAAGATTATCTAGAAGCAGAACAAAGAGTGAGTGAAGAACTAAGAGCAAGCGAAGAAGAACTTAGGCGAACCTTGGATGCTTATCAAAGAATTAATACTCAACTTCAAGAAAGCGAAACTAAGTTTAGAACCTTGGCAGAGCATGCACCTATTGGGATTTACCTTACAGATAAGCAAGGAAACTGTATATGGGTAAATAAAAAATTACATGCTATCTTTGATTTTAAAGATAGTGAATCTTTTGTGAAGCAATGGCTCAATAGGATTCATCCAGAAGATTATAAAGCTTCAATTAACTTATGGCTTGAAAATGCAAAACTCCAAACAGTGAGTGAACAAGAGTATAGAATCATTATCAAAGGTAAGATTAAATATGTGAAAACAATCTATAGCCCTATCTATAATACCACTAATGAAATAACAGGCTATGTTGGTAGCCTTGAAGACCTTACCCAAAGAAAAGAAATACAAAAACAACAACTATATCATTCACAATTTAGAGAGCTATTGTTAGAGACCTTCAGTAATTTTGTCAATATCAATTTTGATGAGCTAGATGGTAATATCAATCTTGTCCTCGAAAAAATAGCTAACTTTGCTAATTTTGATTATATTCATGTTAACACCTTTAATGAAAATCTAACCAAAGCCACAGTCATACACCAATACAATGTGCCTGGTAAACCTCAATTTTTAGAGAAAGATTTAGTATTCGATACCATAAACTATCAGTGGTGGATGCAGCAACTATATCAAAATAAGAGCATAGAAGTTACAAATGTAGATGACTTGCCATTAGATGCAAAGAACGAAAGACAATTAATAAAAGATAGTGGAGCAACTTCTATGTTTGTAGTTCCTATGTTTTTTCAAGAAAAATTATTTGGTCATGTCTCTTTCTTTTCTACTGAACATTCAGAGTTACTTAGTAAAGATTCAAAGAATATTCTCAGACTGCTTGCTCAGATACTTTCCAATCTTTTTCATAGGGCAAGTATTAGTCAAAAACTAAGAGAAAGTGAAAGTCTCTATCGATTGTTGGCTGATAACATTAGCGATTTAGTAACCCTACACGATACAGGACTTTATTATCAATATATCTCCCCTACTGTTACTTCTATGATTGGCTACACAGTAGAAGAACTTAAGGGGCGAACATCACTAGATTTTGTGCATCCTGAGGATGTACCTTTCATTTATGAAAAACTTCAAGATACCTTAAAGAATAATGAAGTTCGTGTTACTTATCGGTTTTTGCACAAAGATGGAAGATATATATGGATAGAAAGCAGTGGAAAACTCATAGATAACCCAGATACTAATCAAGAGCAGTTACTCATCGTCAGTCATGATGTTAGCAATAGAGTAGAAGTAACTAAGGCTTTGAGTAGTAGTCAGGTAATGCTTTCCACTATTTTTGATGAATCTACAGATGCTATTTTGATTGTAGGAGATAATCAGACTATTCAAGACTGTAATCAGCGGACACTAGATTTATTTGAAGCCTCTGTCAAAGAAGATCTTGTAGGTAAAAGAGAGCATCAATTTGAAATAATAGTAGAGCAAATCCCCTTTGAGGAGGTGAATCACTTTGCACAGAAAGCAAGTACAGATGCCATCACCAACCGCCAAGTAAAGTATAAAACACTTAAGGGTAATTTCTTTTGGGCTAATTTTGCCTCCAAAAGACTGCAGATAGAAGGAATCTATAAAACGCTTGTAACACTTACTGATATTACCCCTATCAGAAAAGCAAATGCACGCATAGAAGACCTTCTCAAAAATGCACACCAACTCAATGACCAGCTTACCAAGCAAAATGAAGAACTCCTCCAAGCCAATCAAGAGCTTGATAACTTTGTCTATAGTGTATCACATGACCTCCGAGCACCCTTGACCTCAGCTATGGGCTTGATAGAGATTTCAAGAGATGAAAAAGACCTGAATACCATTATGTATTACCTTGATTTACAAGAAAAAAGCCTCAAAAAATTAGATAACTTTATTCACGATATTGTAAATTATTCACGCAATAGCCGTCTAGCTATCGAGCCTGATTTGATTGACTTCAAGGAGCTGATTCAAGAAAGTTTTGATCAATTAAGGTTTATGGAAAGCAGTGCAAGTATAGAGCAAATCATAGAAATAGAACCTGATATAAATTTTCACTCTGATAAAGGTCGACTAGGAATTATCTTCGGTAATCTCATCTCTAACACTATACGCTATTCTGATACCCTAAAACCAAAACCCTTCACCAAGGTGAGTGTCCAAAAAACAAATGATGGAGTTAAAATATCAGTAACTGACAATGGACAAGGCATTGGAGATACACACCAAGAGAAGATTTTTGATATGTTTTATCGTGCTACTGATAATAAGCCTGGCTCAGGCTTAGGCTTATATATCCTCAAAGAAGCACTCAAAAAAATAAAAGGACGTGTAGAGGTAGAGTCTGTAATAGGCGAAGGAACTACTTTTACCTTGTTTTTGCCCAATCTTGTTTCTGATTCTGATACTAATGTCGCTTTATCTTGATATGATTCACTCTGATTTTACTCCTGTACTCATAGAATTACTTCTCCCTAATCTTACACCAGAGAGACAGGCACTGATAGACCGTATCTTGGCTGATAGGACAAGACACTTTACGATGGTGATAGAAGATATTTTTCAAGACCATAATGCAGGAGCAGTCATAAGAACTTGTGATTGTATGGGTATTTAAGATGTGCACATCATTGAGAATGATAATGATTTTAGAGCTTCTGAGCGACTTTCCAAAGGAGCTTTAAAATGGATAGATACTCATTACTATGCTCAGCAAGAAGGCGGTACTACAAAGTGCATCAAGCATCTTCGCCAAAAAGGCTATCAAATCATAGCCACTACCCCACACGAAGATGATTGCTTTTTAGAGGATTTTGACATTACTAAAAAGTCAGCCTTCTTTTTGGGTGCAGAAAAAAAGGGGGTTTCTAAAACAGTACTGAACCAAGCAGATGGCTTTCTCCGAATCCCAATGTGGGGTACGACCTAAAAAAAAGTACGCCACCAAGTTATTGAGTTCTTCAGGAAAAATCATAGAGATATAACTGCAACGATGAATAAGTTGTATTTACTTTGTGGTATCAGTAAGCAAGCCCATTTTCAAGCTTTACGAAAAGAGAAACTTTGGCAACAGAAAGAAACCCCTATTTATTTTTTCATTAGAATTTCAAAAAGGTAAGAAAATCTTTAATACAGTCCCTTCACCGTATTCACTTTCGATTTGAATGAATCCATTGAGCTTATCAATAGTTTGTTTGACGATGTAAAGTCCCAATCCTGAGCCTTCAGAATGAGTGGTAGCTCGATAAAACATATTAAATATTTTGTCTATATGTATTTCTTCTATGCCCATCCCATTGTCAATAAATTCTATAAAAAATTGTTCTTCCTTTTTCTGAATATTAATCTTAATAAAGCTTTCCTTGGAGTAAGGATTACGATACTTATAAGCATTAGAAATAATATTACTAAATAATATCTTTAATCTCAATAAATCCCCCTGATAACCCTCAATATCATCATTTATGCTTAATTCAATGTTAATTTCATCAAAGTAGCTTAGATATTCTAGGTCAGAGATACAGCTATGAATCAACTCCTTAAAATCTATATCTTGCAAAATAATTTCAGTTCTATTGGCTTTGGCATAATTAAGCATTGATTTGATAAAGCCATCGAGTTTATGCACTCTATTTTCAACCAAATCAATGTATTCGGCTTGTTTTTCTGGCTTTTCTTCTATTTTATAGATACTGACCAAACCAAGAATGGTACTAAGAGGTGCACGTAAATCATGGGATATTTTATAGACTAATTGATCTAGCTCGAAATTACGATTAGATAATTCATTTAGAATCTTTTCTAATTCTTCTTTATTAGCTAAGAGTTCTTCATTTGCACTACGCAGTTCTTCTTCCTGAAAAGCCAGTTCTTGATTTTGGATGAGAATTTCTGAGTTGAGTCTTTCTTTTTCCTCACTTATTATTTTCTTTTCTGTAATATCTGTAAAAATAATCTGAAATGCTTGTTCCCCCTTAAAATTAACTGTCTTTGCAATTACTTCCACATCTAAGACACCGCCATCTAATCTCACGAATTTTTCATCTATGGCTTCTAATTGATCTATTCCTTGAGCCAACTCTTTCAACCTACCCAATACCATTGGTCTATAATCAGGATGAATAAACTGCATTACGGGCTGCCCTATCATTTCCTCTTGACTTTTTGCTCCAAGTATTTCAGTAGCTTTGGGGTTAGTGTATAAAATCTTACCATTACGGTGAACTCCGATTCCAATAGGAGAATACTCAATTAATAATCGGTATTTTTCTTCACTCTCCTCCATCAAGATATCCATTTTTCTTTTTTCAGTAACATCTCTCGCTACAGCATAGATGAGTTTTTCTTTTGTGTTGTATTTTGATGCCCAGTTGAGCCACTTATATTCACCTGATTTTGTTTTATAACGATTGGTAAAGGAGGTGGTAGTTTTTCCTTTGATGATATTTTCAAGTTCTTTAGCAGTGTTTTCTAAATCATCAGGATGAACAAATTTGAGAAATGGTATAGAAAGCATTTCTTCAGAAGTATAGCCTAGTATTCTTTCACAAGCGTTATTTATTTTAACAAAAGTTCCGCCTATCTTGCTTATCACAAATAAGTCATCATTGATTTCAAAAAAACCATTTAATTGATTTTTAAAGTAATGAAGTGATTCTAAACTTTTTTCAAATAAGTTTTCACTGAATCCAAGATTCTTCTCTAGTGTAGTAAGGATATTATCTTCGTCTTCATCTGCTAATAATGATTGTTTTAAATCATTCCAATTTTTGCTGTTACAGAGTTTTTGGTAGAATATATCAGCTATTTTTTTTTCTATTTTACCCATAAGTATGGATTCCGAATTAAATTTATTTTTACTTAATGATTTTAATCTAATCATACAACCTCTGAATTGACTTAAAGATTCTAACTAGTTCAAAATCTTATACCTACTTATTACAGTCATTAGGTTAGGTAATAAATTTTCTAAATGATTACTATTGTACTGTTTTGGTTAAATAGTCGGATAAGATTTTGGTAAGACACCAAAACTTTCAAAGGTGAGACACCTTGCGAGGTGGTATATTTTCCGACAAAATCACCAAAAGGGATTTTAGTGAAACACCAAAACTTTCGAAGGTGAGACACCTTGCGAGGTGGTATATTTTCCGACAAAATCACCAAAATGGAACACTACCTACTTTATTTATAATAAATTAATAATTCTTTTGTTCGTAGTGCAAACACTTAAAGTTCAGTAATATGTAAGTTCTAAAGGTTTTAGACTTTCCAAGTCTGGCTGACTTGGAAAGTCTAGTATCCTATTAAACTAATCCTCGGTTTGTGTCTAGTAGATATACTTGAAGTTTAATAGAGTGTTTCGTCCAAATCCAACTAATCGCCTATGGAGACACAAGCAATGGCGAGGAGGAGGGAGAATAATTATTAAAACTTAACTGACTGTACTAAAAGGCATCTGATAGTTCTTATAAAAGCTAACTATTTTACAGACACCCCACTCATCAAAAAGCAGTAAAAAGGATATACGCAAATGCTCCTGCAAAATAACCAATGATGGCAGCAAGGCTGATTCTTTTGACATACCAAAAGAAGCCTATTTTTTCCATTCCCATAACGGCTACTCCTGCCGCTGACCCTATGATGAGAATGCTTCCTCCTGTGCCAGCACAGTATGCTAAAAACTCCCATATTCTGCTATCTGGAGGGTAGTTTTCTAAGGAATACATTCCCTTAGCCGCAGCTACCAAAGGCACATTATCTACAATAGCAGATGAGATACCAATGCCCATCACGATGATATCTTCATTGCCTACTGTATTTTGTATCCAAAGGGCTAAGTTTTGGAGTATATTGGTAGCTTCTAGTGAACCTACTGCCAATAAAATCCCCAAGAAAAATAAGATACTTGCACTATCCACTCTAGAAAGTGCCTGTGCAGCAGAGTATTGTACTCGTTCTTCTTCATCTTTATCACTATTGATTCTCTCCGAAACTACCCAAACGACTGCCAAACCAAACAACATTCCCATGTAGGGTTCTAAGTGCGTAATCGTCTTAAAAAATGGCACAAACAATAGTGCAAATAGACCTGCTATAAGCATAATCATACTACTTCTCTTATCCTCGAGAGGTTCTTGAACTTCTTGTGTCCCAAAATCACCTTTTAGCTGAAAAGTAATCACAATGAGTGGCACTATGACGGAAATTAGGCTCGGGAGAAACAAAGATACTACAATATTATAGGCTGTAATCTGACCTCCTACCCAAAGCATCGTGGTAGTTACGTCTCCAATAGGCGACCAAGCACCTCCTGCATTGGCAGTAATGATGACAATGCCTGCATAAAACATTCTCTCTTCTTTTTCATCTATTATTTTACGGAGTAGTGATACCATTACGATAGAAGTAGTAAGATTATCTAAGGCAGCAGATAAGAAGAAAGTAACTAGCGCAATGAGCCAAAGTAGTTTTTTCTTACTTCTTGTATGGATTCGGTCAGTGATGAGCCTAAACCCTTCATGGGCATCTACAAGCTCTACAATGGTCATGGCTCCTAACAAAAAAAAGAGGATTTCAGAGGTCTTGCCTAAGTGATGACCAAGTTGCTCTTTGACATGCTCTATATTTGGGTCAGAAAGCACGTAAATAGTCCAGCAAATCACTCCTGTGAGCAAAGCGGAGGCTGTTTTGTTGATGCGAATAGGATGCTCTAAGGTAATGCAGAGATAACCAATCACAAAAACCAATATCATTAGAGTAGTATAAGTCATGAAAGTTTAAATTTAGATTTACGGCACAATTTTACGCAAAAAAACAATGCGAAATACAAGTTTTGAAGAATAAAAAATAATAAAACTTAGTTTTATTATTTTAGGAAAAAACCATCTTTTTTTGATGATTCAATGTACCTGGTTCTTGGTTTATGTCTTGACTTTTTTGACACGAATAGAAGCTGATTGTAGTCTGTCAATGGATTAAAAAATAGACTTTTTATCCATAATTAGGTCTGTTTTGTGAAGTTACTGTATTTTGCTGATTTTTAGTAATATCTTTTTGAAGATTTAAAACACTACTCGAATCTTTAAAAACTAAAAAGACAATCTTTATCCAAACTTATCTACATAATCTTTTGACTCTTTTAGCCCTAAACCTGTAGTTTCCTTTACATATTTTACGGCTTCTATTTTCCTGTTTTGAGCTAATAATTGCTTGACTTCCTGCTCAATTTGGTCTTGACTTGAGCTGTTTTCAGAGGGATTTGTAGAGAGAGTATTTCCTCTCAAAAAATCTTCTATTCCGTCTATCAGATTTTTTGACTCTTTTAGCCCTAAGCCTGTTTCATCTACCAATACTTTGACGGCATGTATTTTTTGATTCTTTTCTAAGCATTCAATCACTTTTAGGAAGGAGCTTTGAGGTATTTTGATTTGCTCTATTCGCTTTTTAAATTCTTCATAAAACTTCTTGGCAGCTCCCATTTCTTTTACTTTTTCAAAGATAAGAAGAAGGGCTTCGTTGTGCTGACTCTCGAGGTAGTATTTTGATAGAGTAGTAAAGTTCATTTTTTATAGATAGATGAAGATTAGCATTTATTTTAGAAAAATAGCTTGCCTTTTAAAATGAAAGGCAAACTAAGTTTTAAATTTAATCAATATTTTACTTTTTAATAGATGTAAAAAACAAAGGCTCATATTGAATGTACTCTTCTCTTTCTTTTATTCGTTCTTTTTCATTTAAAAAATATAAGAAAGTACTCTCTGCTACTTCTATCTGAAAAATTACTTTTTGAGCATCCGTTTTCTGAATAATCTCTATTCTATCTCTAAATTTTCCAGTTCTTTTGAAAGTGTATTCGGAAAGTTGTGCTTCTCCAAATAAAGAAACTTGCCCTATTACATTTCTTAAATCTTTTGATTCAAAATTTTTAAATTTTTGAGCCAAAAAAGTTTCAGTAGTATTAGTAGTATATGTATATTCTACGGTTTTGTAAGAAGATACATTTTGTGCATACGCACTTTGCAGTAAGCAACCTGCAAATAAGGGTATAAAAATAATTTTGCTCATAAATAAAGCTATTTATTTATTACTGCTCAAAAGTAAGTACTTTTTTGAGCAAATAATAGTGTTAATGATTATTTTTTGAGCAAATTTAAGCTTTAGATTCTTTGCCTTAGCACTTCATAAAGAATGACTCCCGTTGCAACAGATACATTTAAGGAAGATACTTGTCCTTTCATAGGAATAGATACCTTTTGATCGGCAAGTTTTAATAGATGTTCGGAGATTCCATCATCTTCAGAACCCATCAAGATTGCTACAGGTTGGTCAAATTTGGTGTCGTATAGATTTTGGGTGGTTTTTTCAGTGCAAGCAATGATTGCTAAACCGCTCTGCTTTAGATATAGCAAGGTTTGTACCAAATCATCTTCTCGGCAGATAGGTAAGTAATTTAATGCTCCAGAAGATGTTTTGAGAGCATCAGAATTGATTTGTGCAGCTCCTTTGCTTGGAATTACTATCGCATGTACGCCTGCCCCTTCGGCACTTCGGCAGATAGCTCCGAAGTTACGGACATCTGTGATTCGGTCTAAGACTAAGATAAGAGGCTCTTGCCCTTGCTCATAGATACCTGGTAAGACTACCTCTACCTGAGCATAAGGTACTAATGAGATAAAGGCGGCAATGCCTTGATGATTTTTACGAGTAATGCGGTTGATGCGTTCAAGAGGAACTTTACTAATCACTACATCTCGCTCTTTGGCAAGGCTAAGTATCTCGTTGAACTGGTCATTGTGTGCGATTTCACGCTGAATCACTATGCGATCAAAGTTTTTTTCTGATCTAAGTGCTTCTAAGATGGGTTGGATACCAAATATAAGATTATCTGCCTTCATGTTTTTTTGAAGGCAAAATAAATGAATTTCCTTGAATTTTAGCTAGAAAGACTTCGAAAAGAACTTAAAAATAAGCCTAAGCCTCCTACCATTAGTACCAAAATCAGAATTAACTCAAAGGCTGTCATGCTTCTTAGTGTAAATTGTGTGCTAGAGATTACGCCTATTATCAAGATAGCCAATGAGCCAAAAGTAACAATCCAAGCAATGATGTTACGGGCATTAAAAAAGAGCATCCCTACTCCTATCATAAAGGGAATCATTATCATTCCTGAGGTAACACTGTAGCCTTGATAGCCATACATGCGTGAACCAAGATTAAAGTTTACATGAATTGAATTGAGCAGTAAATAAGTGCCTGCTACTAACATGATAAGTCCTAATACAAATCGATTAATACCGCCATTGGTACCGCCAGCTCCATCCATTTTTTGTTGTTTTTATGGTTAATGATGTATTTTTTGGCAATTAAGTCAATTTATAGAAAATAAACAATTGCCTTCGTTTATTTTTTCTTACGTAATTTATACCATTTGGATACCCATTATTTTTTCTGATGTAATTCACTTCCTAATTTTTCGAGATAGTGTTTAAGCATTTTTTCTCCATTGGGAAGGCTCTTCACTATCCAATCCAGCTTTTTCTCTTGCCTTTTACGCTCATCTAACTGCCAAGTAATTTTTAAGGTCTTGTCTTATCTTTTGAGTGAGCACCTGCAACATCAAGGCACATGCTACAGAGACATTATAGCTTTCTGTGAAGCCCCACCTCTTCACTGACTATCTCTATGGTCTTTTGCAGATACTCTATTTCAAGTTGCTTTTGACCTATGAATCGTTCCAATTCAGCATTGAGTTCTAGCAATTTCTTCGTCTTTGTTGATTCACTTTCCACTTCTACTACCACTTTAACACCAGGCTCTAAATCTGAGCATATATCCACTTATAAACCGACGTTCGGCTTACTTTATAAAGTTCGCAAATTTGACTGATTGTAGTAGTCTTTTGCTGTATTTCTGCTACTTTTAATCGTTTGAAACTCTCACTAAAAATCCGATTATAATTCGATTTCTTAGTGGAATTTGTACTTTTTGAAGTTTCACTTTTTTTGCTGACATTTGTATTTGACGTTTTGGGGTCAACCTATGTCAGGCATAGACAACTCATCATTTATAACTCATCTCTTAATAACCGATAACTCATCTCTTACTTAGTTTACTATTTTAACTATAAAAATTCCTATAGCAGCCAACCCTGAAACACCAGAGAGAGCTTGATTCCATATCAAAGGTCTTAGCTTTAAAGACCATTCAAACAAAGCCGAAAGTATCAATACAAAAACAACCACCACGATTTGTCCTGCTTCTATGCCCACATTAAAGGCAAATAACTTGGCTACGATACTTTCTCCGCTGAGTGCAAACATACTCCTCAATACATTAGAAAAAGCAAAACCGTGAATCAACCCAAAAAATAAAGCAAAGCCATAACGCAAAGATAAAGCAGGATTCCAGATAGATTGATTTTCTTCGGAAGGCTTTTCATAAAAGTTATAAAGGGCTGTTAAGAAGATAGTTACAGGAATTAAAATCTCAATCAAACGAGGATTAAACGGCACTACATCAAAAGCTGCTAAAGCCAATGTAAGCGAATGACCAATCGTAAAAGCAGTAACTAGCACCAGTATTTTTCGCCAGTCTTTCACAGGATAAACTGCTGAAAGCACCAGAATAAATAAAATATGGTCTATTCCATTAAAAATACTCAGAAAATTTTGGGTATCCAAAATATGCTGAAAGCCTATCCAAAAGAAACCTGCTAACTCACTCATTTAATTTTTATATTTATTTACTACTGCAAATAAAAGCACCAAAAGCAGTTTCTGCAAGTAAATGGGTTTTATCTCATTATTTTCACTTTTTGATAACAATAGAAATAGAAGGAAAGGTTTAATGAAGGGTAGAAGGATTGAATCTTTCCTGTCATTCCGCTAGGAATCTGAAGATGTGTCAAAAGGCTATACAATAAAGCAAATGGAAACCAAAATCAGTGGTGATTCGTGAAGACACGAACCATTGGAAAGTTATTTGACACTGAAATATGACACTATTATTCGTTACTTTCCTCTGATTTTAGCTCTTCTCTGAGTGTTTTGGTGAGCTTAGAGCGAACTAAATCATAAGAATGTCTTATCCAGTGTTTGAGTTGCTGGTCGGTGAGTTCGCCTTTTATTTCTATAGTATTCCAGTACTTTTTATTCATATGATAGCCTGGCTTGACGGAGGTGTATTTTTCACGAAGAGAGATGGCTTCTTCGGGGTCGCATTTGACATTGATACTCTCAAAGGCATCTATATCTGTGAGTGCAAATATTTTTCCCTTTACCTTAAAAACAAGAGTTTGGTTATCAAAAGGCATTTCTTCGGTAGTGCCTGAGAAAGCAATACAAAAATCACGAAATTCTTCAATATTCATTTTTTATTCTTATTTCGTCAGAGCTTTGATTATTTTGGTTAAAGGCAATGGCAGAACCGAGATATTCGCCTGCTTTTTCTAAAAAATCTAATTGGGCAGAAGAAAATGGTTGCAGACTTGCAAGTTCTAAAACGCTCCCTGTGATGTTATTCCATTGAAGGGGAATGATGATTAATCCACTTGGTTTTACTTTTCCCAAGCCCGAGCTAATTCGGAAATAATCATTAGGAATGTTTTCAAATACTTTTACTTTACCTTCTTTATAGACCTGCCCTATGAGTCCTTCACCCACTAAAAACTCTTTTTTTATGAGTTCTTTGGCATCTAAACCAAAAGCTGCTCTTAGCTCAAGAATAATCTCATCATCTTGGTTATGCTTAGGAAGATAGATAGCAGCTTTCTGCGAAGCTAGGTAACGAGTAATAAAAGAAAGGCTTTTTTGTAAGAGTTCTTGAGGTTCTTGCTGATGCGTGCGGATAATACTAGATAATTGTGTTAGACCTTGATTAGCCCACATTCTTTGTTCATTCTCATCTTTTAGATTTTTGAGTTTTAGCTTCATTTCTTGCAATGCTCCCGTAAGATTCTGCTGGTTGGCTGGTAAATGCTTTACTTCTTTCCAACCGTCCCACTTGGTATGATAGTCACCTTTTGCAAGGTCTTGCACAAAACGTGCTGCTTGTTGTAGATTTTTGACGGTCTCATCTATGATAGCTTGGTCAGTGATTTCCTTTGAAGACATAAGTTTACCATCATCAAAAAGATATTCTTGGTTATTTTTTTGAAGATTTAAAAGTAATTTTTGTCTAGTTTTTTGTTCTCTATGAAGCCAAATAAGTACCAAAAGTAATGTAGGTACACCAATTACTACCATGAATATCTGGACGATGATATTACCATTCAGAGCTTGTTGATAGTCATCTTGTGCCTGTGCTAGCAGAGCATCTTCTGTGTTATTGACCACCTGTGCAAATTCATTGTAAAAAGCCCAAACTTTATCTCCTTTATCATCTTTGAAAAGAGATTTGAAGAGAGTCATACTGTCTTTTTCGGCAAGTGTCATCATATATTCTTGAAAGTCATAATACTTCAAAATAGTATCCTTGACAGCTTCAAATTGCTTTAAATCATGATTTTCAGATTTGAGAAGAACCTTTAAAGTGTCAAAGTTTTGCTGTGTTATCCTACGCACAAGAGGCATCTGTTGATAATGTTCTGATTGCACAAGTGCATACCCCCTTACAGTCAGGTCAGATGATTTCACACCTCTAAAATGCAAGTCTGCAGTAGCTTTTTTGATAAACTCCGCTTTTTGCTTAATCTCGGTATTCTTGAGCATGACCTGCCGATTATACACCGTAAAGCCTAAACTTGCTAACATTAGCACAATACTTATTGAAATCAAGCTAGGTATCAATTGACGAGTTGCACTTTTTTTCATTTTTTTCTTTATTCCTTGAAGTTATCTAAAAATAGTAATAAGCCCTTAGCTCCAAAGGGAAAATAATTCTAAATTCCTCTTTTGGGATTAGGGGGCTATTTTACAACCCAAAACCTACTCTAAACTTATCTCCAATCGAGACTGGAAGCTTACCAATGGTTTTTAAATTTCCTTGCAAATGTGAAAAAACGACATCTTCATTGTAAGAACTATATTGATAAGTTACGCCTAAAGTATTTATTCCTTCTAGTCCATCTATAAGACTTAAACTATATGGATTACCTAATAAGTAGATAATTACCTTTTGAGTTTTGATTAATTTATTTAATAATCTAATGCTATTATCTAGCATGCCAAAATTATTGAGAGGTTTCATTAAGTTAGGATAGATAGCAATAATAATGCACTTATTATCTCCTAATTCGTTTTCTATTGCTTCAAAGGTTTCTTGGTTAGATTTTGGGTTGAAAATAAGGTTTTGAAGGTCATATTTTTCTTGTAATTTTTGAGCCAAAGTGCTACTCGAAGGTGGGTCTATTTGTAAAAAAACATACTCATATTTTGCATTTTCTTGTGGCAAGGGTAGGAGAGATGTATCTTCTTTGAGTAAGGTAAAGGCTGCCTCTGCTGCTTGAGTTTGGAGCTTGATAACCTCACTTGTAAACAAATCTTCTTTTATATTTTTGACTGAGGAATGAGGGGTATTTATGAGACCTAGCTTTGCTTTGGCTTTCAGGATTTTTTCGGATTTTTGATGAATCTCAGTTGCTGGTAATTCTTGAGTCTTTAATTTATTTTTTAGGTACTCAAATGCTCCTTCTACATCTTCACTGTATAGCAAAACATCATTGCCAGCTTGCAAAGATTTTAACTCCAATTCTCCCACTGCTGCAAAGGCATTTGCTACACTTTTCATATTAAGGGCATCTGTAAAAATGATTCCTTCAAAGCCTAATTCCTGTTGAAGAAAATCTTTTAAAATCATTGGTGAAAGTGAAGCTGCAAATTCTTCTTTTGAATTTTCAATCCATTTGGGCAGTGAAATATGCCCTGACATCATGGTATCAAGTCCTGCTTTGATAGCTTCTCTGAAGGTATAAAACTCTACATCTTGCATCTCAGCCTTGGTTTTGTCTATGCTAGGTAGGGCAAGGTGTGAGTCAATGTTGGTATCTCCATGCCCAGGGAAGTGCTTGCCACAAGTAAGCATTTGAGCAGATTGCATTCCTTTCATATACGCAATGGCTTTTTGGCTGACTTGTTCGGGGTTTTCTCCAAAGGCACGGTAGCCTATCACAGGGTTAGCCGCATTGGTATTGACATCTAGGACAGGAGCAAAGTTAATATGTACTCCTGCACGGCGACAGTGTTCACCTATTTTTTTGCCTACTTCATAGATGATTTGATTGTCTTGTATCGCTCCGAGCGTCATGGCATACGGAAACTGTGGCATCTCTTCTATGCGCATTGCCAATCCCCATTCTGCATCTATGCTGATGAGTAAGGGTATTTTAGAAAGGCTTTGATAATGGTTAATTAACTCTACAAGCCTCAAAATGCTATCAGGATTATAGATTATTTCTCCTTTTTTCTCATAATTGGCGGCAGCACTGATTTCACTATGAAAAAAAGCCAATCCTCCTATCTGTTCGTTTTGGATTAATTGACTTATTTTCTGAATGTGTTCCTCAGAAGCATTGATAAAAGTAGCGGCAAAGAATAATTGCCCTAGCTTTTGCTCAATACTAAGGTTTTCTAATGTGTTTTTTACCCAATTTTCAGTATTCATATTTCAGTTTTCATTGTCAAATAACAGTTTCAGTTTCAGTGGCGTTTTTTGTCATGCCGTAGGCATCTGCTTTTCCGTGGTTTGTGTCTTTACGAACCACTTGATTTCGGTTCGTGAAGACATGAACAGAGGAGTCGGAATGACAGGAGAGATTTACTCCCTCAACCCTTCATTGAATCTATCCCTCATTCAATGAGTTATTTTTTTCCAAAATCAGGGGGAATATTGATAAAATAGACCACCAACATACCTGGCAATGCACACAGACCTACCCATACAAAAAAGGAGGTATAACCCAATGCCTCTTGAATAGCTCCACTAAACATGCCTGGAATCATCATTCCCAAAGCCATAAAACCTGTGGATAAGGCATAATGAGCTGTCTTAAATCTCCCTTGTGCTGCATAAATCATAAACATCAGATATGCCGTAAACCCAAAGCCATAACCGAACTGCTCTAGCATAATTACTCCTCCTGTTACTAGCCAAGAGTCAGGTTGATAGGCAGCTAAAAAAGCATA